>JAKBCB010000139.1 GCA_021808185.1 Pseudomonadota bacterium | reverse complement strand
CGTGTACAAGGTCACGCTGTTCTCCGACGTCGATGTCACCTTCGTCCTGACCGCCGGCGGCCACAATGCCGGCATCGTGGACGAGCCCGGCCATCATGGCCGCTGGTTCCAGATGATGCCGCGCCGGCATGGCGAGCGTTACCTCGACCCCGAGACCTGGAGGGCGCAGGCGCCGCGGCACGACGGCTCGTGGTGGCCCGCGTGGCAGGCGTGGCTGGTGGCGAGCGGCAGCGGCGAGCGCGTGCCGCCACCGCCGATGGGCGCGCCGGCGGCCGGCCTGCCGCCGCTGGAGGATGCCCCGGGCAGTTTCGTGCGCATGGCATGACCCGATCGGACCCGCCGGCCGCGCGCCGCGGCCATTTCAGTTGCAAGAGTCGACAGCCATGTTGAACCGCAAAATGACGGACATCGTCCGCAACCGTCGCCCCATCACCCTGCCCGCAACCGCCACCGTGCAGCAGGCGTGCGTGCTGATGCGCGACCACGCCATCGGCGCCATCCTGGTCACGGCGCCCGGCGGCGGGCTTTTGGGCATCTTCACCGGCCGCGACGCCGTGCGCCTGCTTGCCGACGGCCACAACGCCGCGCACACCCACCTCGATACCGTGATGACGCGCGGGCCCGCGACCATCACGCCCGCGCACTCCGCCATGGACGCGCTGCGCCTGATGCAGGACGGCGGGTTTCGCCACCTGCCGGTGGTGGATGGCGCGGGCGCGCTGGTCGGGATCGCCTCGCAAGGCGACTTCCGCGCCTTCGAGCACGCGCGGCTGGACGAGGAAACCGGCTACTGGGAGCGGATCTGATCGCGCACGGGCGCGCCCAGCCGCCCCAGCGACGACGCGCCTAGAGTTTTTCGATGACCGACCGCAGTTTTGCCCGGACGGCCTCGGCCGCTTCCTTCAGGCGCGGATTGTCGATGGCGCTCATCGAGGCCACCGGGTCGATCGCGGCGACCTCGATGCTGTTCTCGCCGACTTCCTGGACGACCACATTGCAGGGCAGCATCGTGCCCACCTTGTCCTCGATCCGCAGCGCCTCGTAGGCGAGCTTCGGATTGCACGCCCCGAGAATCCGGTAGTTGCGGAAATCGACGGCAAGCTTGCGGTGCAGCGTGTCCTTGATGTCGATGTCGGTGATGATGCCGAAGCCCTCGTCCTGCAGGGCCTGCGTGGTGCGCCGGATGGCATCGTCGAAATGCCCCTCCAGCGTTTTCCTGAAATAGTAGGCCAAGGCGCGCTCCCTCTGCGGTCAACGGTCGCGGGCGGACGATCCGGCGGGGCGCGCCCTGCTGCCAGACAGCGCGACGCCGCCGGACCTGCCCTCTACATCATGCCCATCGGGCCCCAAAACAAGCGATCCGCCACCTGCTTCTGGCTATCGGAGAAGCTGTCATACAGCGGTTTCATGGCCGCGTTCATCGCCCGCAGCGCGTCGAGCTGTGCCGCCATGAACTGCTCGCGCTGGTCCATCCGTTCGAGCAGATTGGTGGTGCCCGCTCCGGCTCCGCCCATCATCGCGGTGCACCGCGCGCTCATTGCCTTGGCGCGCCCCTGCGCCGCCTCCGCATAGGCGTCCCAAAGATGTTCCTGCGCGTCGGTGATCTTGAGTTCCGCCTTGGAGTAAGCAAGGCGGCCGTCGATATGCGCGGACATCATGCCGCACCGTGCCCCCCAGTGACCGCCCCAGCCGCCGCGCGGCCCGGCATCCGGGTTCCAGAACCCCATCATGCCGCGCGGGCCCATCATCCCTGGTCCCATCATGTAGGCGGGCACGTCGGCGTCGTCGTCGTCGGAGGGGGATTGCTGGGCGCTGGCGCCGCTGCCGGACGCGGACATCGTCAGCAGCGAAACGGCAAACGCGAGTGCGAGAATTGGTTTCATGGTGACCTCCTCAAGGCTGCCGAAGTCAGACACGATCACGCCCGCGTGTCGTTGACGTGCATCAACCAGCCCGGCGGCGACATTGTGCCGCCGATGTGAGCGCGCCACGCGGGGCGACCTGATACAGGTTCGGGCGTGTCCGCCGCGGGTCGCGGCATTGCGGTTCCGGATGCGGCTGGAACCCGAGGGGGGAGAGAGAAATGGCGGATTTGCGAGCTTCCCAGATCGGCGCCGTGCTGTTCGATGTGTTCGGCACGGTGGTGGACTGGCGCGGCAGTCTGATCGCCGATCTCGGCGCCTGGGGGGCCGCGCGCGGGATCGCGGCCGACTGGGCCGGTCTCGCCGATGCCTGGCGCGATGCCTACGCGCCCTCGATGGACGCGGTGCGCCGGGGCGAGCAGCCCTGGACGGCGCTGGACGACCTGCATCGCGCCTCGCTGCTTCGCCTCGCCCCGCGCTTCGGGCTGTCGGGACTAACGGACGCGGACCTCGATCACGTCAACCGTGTCTGGCACCGCCTGTCACCCTGGCCGGATTCGGTCGCGGGCCTGCGCCGCCTGCGCGAACGCCGCATCGTGGCGGCCCTGTCCAACGGCAACGTCGCCCTGCTGATCGACATGGCCAGGCACGCCGGCCTGCCATGGGATTTCATCTTCGGCGGCGATCTGTACCGGCATTACAAGCCCGACCCCGAGACCTATCTCGGCGCCTGCGCGCTGCTGCGCCGGCCGCCCGAAACCGTCATGCTGGCGGCGGCCCACGAAAGCGACCTCGCCGCCGCGCGCGCCTGCGGCCTGCGCACCGCCTTCATCGCCCGCCCGGAGGAACACGGGCCGGGCGGGGCCGCGCAACCGGCGGGAGACTGGGACTTTGCCGTTTCGTCTATCGAGGAACTGGCGGCGCGGCTCGGCTGATGCACCACGCTGCGACAGGTGCCGCCACGCGAAAACGCTTGCTTTTGAGCAAATTGTTTGCGATCATTCCGGTCGCTCGCCAGCCGTCCGGCGCGCGTTGGCTGCGGGGTGGACTCATGTTCGACAAGTTGCGGGGCTTCATCCGGCGCGAAGTGATCGACGACTGCCCCCCGGCGTTGGATCTCTGCCTCGATTGCGGGGAACTGGAATGCTCGCGGGGCCGGTTCGACGATTGCGCGCGGCGCAAGGCGCGCGCCGCGCAGATCATCGACGCCCTGGCGGAAAACCGCAGCATCAAGCGGGCCTGAGCCTCGGCCGGGCGCGGATGTCCTGGCCCAGCCACGTCACGGGCCGCGCGGCGAAGGTAACGCCATGCTGACCCTTTACTACACGCCCGGCAGTTGCGCCCTCGCCTCCCACATCGCGCTGGAGGAGGCCGGCGCCGCCTACAACGCCGTTCGCGTCAATTTTGCCGACAACGAACAGCGCGGCGCGGCGTATCTCGCGGTCAACCCCAAGGGCAGGGTGCCGGCGCTCGCGACGGATCGCGGTATTCTGACCGAGACGCCCGCCATCCTGGCCTTCATCGCGCAATCCTGGCCGCAGGCTGCTCTGGCGCCACTGGACGACCCGTTCGCCTTCGCGCGGGTGCAGGCGTTCAACGCCTATCTGTGCGCGACGGTCCACGTCGCGCACGCGCA
Organism: Pseudomonadota bacterium; assembly: GCA_021808185.1. Taxonomy (GTDB): domain Bacteria; phylum Pseudomonadota; class Alphaproteobacteria; order Acetobacterales; family Acetobacteraceae; genus CAJCJG01. The sequence continues at coordinate 5,223 of JAKBCB010000139.1, read as the reverse complement.
CAAGGCACGCGGCTACCGCTGGGCCGACGACCCCGCCGCGATCGCCGAGATGCGCCGAAAAGTTCCCGAGACCGTCGGCGCCTGCTTCGAGCTGATCGAGACCGAGATGTTTCTCGGCCCGTGGGCGATGGGCGAGACGTTTTCCATCTGCGACCCCTACCTGTTCACCCTCGCCGGCTGGCTGGAGGGCGACGGCGTGGACATCGCCCGCTTCCCGAAGGTCGCCGACCACCGGCGCCGCATGGCACAACGGCCGGCGGTCAGGCGGGCGCTCGCGCAGGAGCAGGTCCACGGCGCCTAAGCGCCGCGCGAGGCACCCCGCCGCCGGTCAATGCGCTCCGACGAACCGCTCCAGCCAATGAATGGTGTAGTCGCCGGCCTCGAACTCCGGCGCCTCCAGGATGCGCTGGTGCAGCGGCAGCGTGGTCTTGATGCCAACGACCGCGAACTCCGCCAGACTGCGCCGCATCCGCGCGATCGCCTCGGCGCGCGTCGGCGCATGCACGATCAGCTTGGCGATCATGCTGTCGTAATACGGCGGCACCTTGTAGCCGGAATACAGCGCCGAATCGACGCGCACGCCCAAGCCGCCCGGCGCGTGGAAGGCCGAGACCATGCCGGGCGTGGGCATGAACGTCTCCGGGTCCTCGGCGGTGATGCGGCACTCGATGGCGTGGCCGTTGAAGCGAATATCGGGCTGCCCGTAGCCGAGCGCCTGGCCCGCCGCGATGCGGATCTGCTCGCGCACCAGATCGACGCCGCAGACCATTTCCGTCACCGGATGCTCGACCTGAAGGCGGGTGTTCATCTCGATGAAGGCGAACTGCCCATCCTGGTACAGGAACTCCAGCGTCCCCGCGTTGCGGTAGCCGAGCCGCGCCAGCGCCGCCGTCACCGTGGCGCCCAGCGCGTCGCGCTGCGCGCGGGTGATGGCGGGCGAGCCGGCTTCCTCCAGCAATTTCTGGTGGCGGCGTTGCAGACTGCAATCGCGCTCGCCGAAATGCACCACATGGCCGTGCGCGTCGGCCATCACCTGCAACTCGATGTGGCGCGGCCGGTCGAGGTATTTTTCCAGATACACCGCGTCGTTGCCGAACGCCGCGCGCGCCTCGGCGCGGGCGACGCTCCAGGCTTCGTCCAGTTCCTCGGCCGCGAACGCCACTTTCATGCCGCGCCCGCCACCGCCGGCCGCGGCCTTGATGAGCACCGGGTAGCCCACGCGGGCGGCGACGGTGCGCGCCTCCTCCAGGCTCGTCAGCTCGCCGTCCGAGCCCGGCACCAACGGCACGCCGAGCGAGGCCATCGCCGTCTTGGCCGCGATCTTGTCGCCCATCATGCGGATATGCGCGGGCGACGGGCCGATGAAGGTCAGGCCGTGTGCCTCCACCATGTCGGCGAACTCGGCGTTTTCCGACAGGAAGCCGTAGCCGGGATGGATCGCGTCCGCCCCGGTGATGGTCGCCGCCGACAGGATCGCCGCGACATTGAGGTAGCTGTCGCGCGCCGCTGGCGGGCCGATGCACACGCTTTCGTCGGCCAGCCGCACATGCATCGCCTGCGCGTCCGCCGTGGAGTGCACGGCGACACTGGGGATGCCCATTTCGCGGCAGGCGCGCTGCACCCGCAGCGCGATCTCGCCGCGATTGGCGATCAGGATTTTCTGGAACAGCCCGGCCACGGCGCTACTCCAGGATCAACAGGGGTTCGCCGTACTCGACCGGCGCGCCCGGCGTGACCAGGATGCGGGTGACAGTGCCGGCGCGCGGGGCCTTGATCTGGTTGAAGGTTTTCATCGCCTCGATCAGCAGCAGCGTCTGCCCGGCCGAAACGGCCTGCCCGACCGCGATGAACGGGGTCGCTCCCGGCTCCGGCGCCAGATAGGCGACGCCGACCATCGGGCTGAGCACCGCGCCCGGATGCTTGGCCAGATCCTCCTCGGCGGCCACCGGGGCGGAGGCCACCGGGGCGGCGGCGGGCGCGACCGTGGCGGCCGGCGCCGTCTGCACCGTGGCCGCGACCATCTGCGCCGGCGCGCGGGCGACGCGGATGCGGCCTTCCTTGCCCTCGATCTCGATCTCGGTCAGCCCGGTATCGGCCAGGATGGTGGCCAGCGCCCGCACCGCCGCCGCGTCGAACGAAACCACCATCACGGTCCCTCCTCGATCAATTCCGCCATGGCGCGCAGCGCCAGCGCGTAGCCCTGCATGCCCAGCCCGCAGATCACGCCCACGGCGGCGCGCGAAACATAGGAGTGGTGCCGGAATTCCTCGCGCCGGTGGATATTGCTCAGATGCACCTCGATCACCCGCAGGTCGGTGGCCAGCAGCGCGTCCATCAGTGCCACCGAGGTATGCGTGTAGCCCGCCGGATTGATGATGATTCCGGAGGCGCGGCCCCGGCATTCCTGCACCCAGGAAATCAGCTCGCCCTCGCCGTTGGTCTGGCGGAAGTCGATCGCCAGGCCAAGCTGCTCGGCGGTCTCGGCGCACAGCGCCTCGACATCGTCGATGGTGGCGGAGCCGTACACCTCTGGCTGGCGCATGCCGAGCATGTTGAGGTTCGGGCCATTGAGCACCGCGATCAGCGGCAGGACGGGTCTGGCGGTCATGGCCTGCGGCCTAGCACGCGCATCCGTGTCGCGACAATCGCGCCCCTCGGCGCCGCCCAGGCGGGCTTGCTTGCCGCGCCCCCGGCGCGTGCCCATAATCGGGGCATGAGCGAGGCGATCACGGTCACATTGAACGGGGAGGCCCGGACGCTGCCGGCCGCCACCACGGTGGCCGGTCTGCTGGCCGCGATCGGGTTGGACACGCGCAAGGTCGCGGTCGAGCGGAACGAGGCCATCGTCCCCCGCTCCGCCTATGCGGCGACACGGCTGGCCGGCGGCGACGCGCTGGAGATCGTGCATTTCATCGGAGGCGGCTGAGATGGATTCCCTACCGGCACCGACGGCCGAGGCCGATACCTGGACGGTCGCGGGCCGCACCTTCCGCTCGCGGCTGGTGGTCGGCACGGGCAAATACAAAAGCCTTGAGGAAACCGCCGCCGCCATCGCGGCCAGCGGGGCGGAAATGGTCACGGTCGCGGTGCGCCGGGTGAACCTGTCCGACCCGAACGCGCCGATGTTGCAGGATTTCGTCGATCCGAAAGTCTATACTTACCTGCCGAACACCGCCGGCTGCCATACCGCCAAGGACGCCGTGCGCACCCTGCGCCTCGCGCGTGAGGCCGGGGGCTGGAACCTGGTGAAGCTCGAAGTTCTCGGCCCGCCGCCGCATCTGTATCCGGACATGCAGGCCACGCAGGAAGCCGCCGAGGCGCTGATCCGCGACGGGTTCGAGGTGATGGTCTATTGCGCCGACGACCCGGTGGCGGCCAAGCGGCTGGAAGACCTGGGTTGCGTTGCCGTCATGCCGCTCGGCGCGCCCATCGGCTCCGGCCTCGGCATCCAGAACGCGGCGATGCTGTCGCTGCTGATCGAGCAGACCAAGGTTCCCCTGCTGGTCGATGCCGGCGTCGGCACCGCATCGGACGCCGCCATCGCCATGGAACTCGGCTGCACGGCGGTGCTGCTGAACTCGGCCATCGCCCATGCGCGCGATCCGATCCGCATGGCGCGCGCGATGAAGCTCGCCGTCGAGGCCGGGCGCCTCGCGCATCTGGCCGGGCGGATGCCGCGCCGCATGGGGGCCGACCCGTCCAGCCCGCTGACCGGGCTGATCCGCTAGCCGCGCGCGCATGACCGGCACCAGCCCCCGCCCGGACGGCGGGGGCACCGGAAAGTCATTCGGCTTGCCTCACAAGTCAGCGTATCCTGCCAGCTTCTTCCGCGACAGTGAGGGGCTGGCACCATGGCGCGCGAACGCACACGGGCAATGGACGGCTGGTTCGCCGCGTTCTTCGGCTTCGCGCCGCCCGCGCCCGCCGCGTTCGACCCGTCCCAAGCCACCATCCGGGGCGGCGGCGATGCCAAGGCGGGCAAGGGCGCGTTCGGGGCCGTCACATGGCTCGATACGACGCAGCCGGGGATCGGCAAGCTCGCGATCAAGCTGGCGGACAACGCCGACGGGAAGGAGAAGCTGGAACTCGAAGACAGGATGTATGCCCGTCTCGCCGAGCACGAGGAGGGGCAGCCCGATCACCCCGGCCGGCGCAACTTCGCCGCCTGCCATGGAATGCGGACGGTCAAGGACCAATCGGGCCAGGCACAGACCGGCCTCGTGATCGAGGGCATCGAGGGGCGCGACATGGAAAAGACCGTCGCGCTGCTCGACAAGCTGCGGCGCGGCGACCCCGAGGCGCTGCAAGCCGCCGGCCTCGACCGGCAACTGTCCCAGGCGGAGTGCGTCGGGGCGCTGCAATACATCACCGCCCAGGTGCTGACGGGCCTCGCATTCCTGGAGAGCAAGGGCCTGGTCCACAACGACATCCGCCCGGCCAACGTGATGTGCGACGGCACCACCGGCGAGGTGAAGATCGTCGATCTCGGCGTCGCCCGCGAGATCGGGACGACCGCGCTCGTGGAATCCCCCTGGGGCTACGGCGCCGCCTCGCCGGACACGCTGGTAGGGCAGGAGTTCGTCACCCAGGCGGGGGAGAAGGTGATCCTCCCGGTCGAGCAACTGGCCGTGACCGCCAAACACGACATGTTCGGCGCCGGCGGGGCGGTGCGCCAGTCGATGGAGGGCCAGCAGTTCCTCTATGGGCAGGACGGCCCGGAACGGCGGATGAGCCGGCTGGACGCCCTGAAGTACAAGACGCCCGACGCAGCCGGGCGGGCCAGGACGGCGCTGAAGCGCACGCGCGAGCCGGAACTGCTGGACGACCGCATGGCGCGGCTTGAGCGGCGGATCGGCGAGATCCTCACCCTGCCTGACTTCGCGGCGGAGACCGAAGCCGGCCAGACCCTCACGCGGGCGCTCGCCGACGCGCAAGCGCGCCTGCCAGACGCGCAGACACTGGCGGAGGCCGAGGACACCGTCCGCGGATTGGAAACCACCGTCGCCCGGGTCATCAAGGACCAGTCCGACTGGGCGCTGCTGCACGCGCGGATGGCCTCGCTGGAGGCCCGCGTCGAAACCATCCTCGATCACCCGGACTTCCATCACGCCACCGACGCCGGCCAGACCGTGCTGCGCGCGCTGCGGGCCGCGCGTGAGGGGGTGGCGCGCGCGGCGACGCCCGAGGCCGCCGAGCGCGCCGTGCGCGCGCTGGCGATGGCCG
>JAKBCB010000138.1 GCA_021808185.1 Pseudomonadota bacterium | reverse complement strand
GTTCAAATTTTCGAGCGCCTGCGGCTTTTCCAGCTTGCTCATGATCCAGGCGCGCCCGGCGGCGATCTCCTTCGCCTCGGCCACGTCCTCCGGCCGCTGCACGAAGGACAGGCCAATATACTGCACGCCCTGTTCCAGCACGAAGGCGAGGTCCTCGCGGTCCTTCACCGTCAGTGCCGGGATCGGCAGCACGGTGTCCGGCACGTTGACGCCCTTGCGGTCCGAAAGCGGGCCGCCGACGGTCACTTCGGTTTCCAGATGGTCGTCGCGCACCCGCGTCACCCGCAGCCGCAGCTTGCCGTCGTCCAGCAGCAGCGAGGTGCCGATGGTGGCGGCGGAGATGATCTCCGGATGCGGCAGGTTCACCCGCCGCGCGTCGCCGGGGGTGGGGTTCAGGTCGAGCGTGAACGCCTGCCCGGTCTGCAACTGCACCCGCCCGCCGCCGAACCGGCCGACACGCAGCTTCGGCCCCTGCACGTCGGCGAGAATGCCGATCGGGTGGCCGACATATTCCTCCAGCTCGCGGATCATCTTGATCCTTGCCGCATGATCCTCGTGCGACCCGTGCGAGAAATTCAGCCGGAACACGTCGGCGCCGGCCTGGAACAGCCGGCTCAGCACCTCGGGCGAGGAACTGGCCGGGCCGAGGGTGGCGATGATCTTCGTGCGGCGGCGGCGGCGCAGCTTGTGGTGGAGCGTCATGGTCGGCGATCCTTCGGGGCAGGAAGGGCGGGCAAGACGAGGCGGGGCGATAGGCCGGGGACGGGCAATAAGTCAAACCCTCGGAGAAAATCCGGCCTGTCCGCCCATCAAGGGGCGATCAGGATGGCACGCAGATCGTTCACGTTGGTCAACGTCGGTCCCGTGCGGATCAGGTCGCCGAGTGCGGCGAACAGCGAATAGCTGTCATGGCCGGCAAGCGAGGCCCCCGGATCGAGCCCGGCGCCGCGGGCGCGGGCCAGCGTGTCGGGTGTCACCAGCGCGCCGGCCGCGTCCTCGGTGCCGTCGATACCGTCGGTGTCGCCGGCGGCGGCCCAGATCCCGGGCGCGCCCCCCAGCGCCACCGCGAGCCCGAGCAGAAACTCGCTGTTGCGCCCGCCACGCCCGGCCGGGCCAGCGCCGATGCTGACCGTGGTCTCCCCGCCGGAGAGCAGCACGGCGGGCGGGCGCAGCGGCTCGGCATGGGCCGCGACACTTTTCGCGATGCCGGCCATCGCCGTGCCAAGCTCTCGGCTCTCGCCCTCCAGCGCGTCGCCCAGGATCAGCGGCGCGATGCCGGCGGCCCTCGCCGCCTCGGCGGCGGCGCGCAGCGCCATCAGCGGGGTCGCGATCATGCGGAATTCGGTGTGCGGCAGGCCGCCAGGCTTCGGCGTCTCATCGCTGTCCGACGCAAGCCGGCTGGCCACCCGCGGCGAGGGCACGATTCCGTATTTCGCCAGGATGGCGCGCGCCTGCGTGAAGGTCGTCGGGTCGGGAACGGTCGGGCCGCTGCCGATCACCGCCGGATCGTCGCCCGGCACGTCGCTGATGGCCAGCGTCACCACGCGCGCGGGCGCAGCGGCGGCGGCAAGCCTGCCACCCTTGATGGCGGAAAGGTGCTTGCGCACGCAATTCATTTCGGAAATCGTCGCGCCAGAGGCCAATAGCGCCCGGTTGACCGCCTGCTTGTCGGCCAGCGTCAGCCCCGCCACCGGCAGCGGCAGCAGCGCCGAGGCGCCGCCCGACATCAGCGCGATCACCGTGTCGTCTGGCCCCAGCCCCTGCACGCTGGCCAGGATCCGCCGCGCCGCCGCCTCTCCGTTGGCGTCCGGCACCGGATGCGAGGATTCGAGGACGGTGATGCGGGCGGTGGGAACCGCATGCCCGTAGCGCGTCACCACGACGCCGCCGAGCGGCACATCCGGCCACGCCGCCTCCAGCGCCGCCGCCATCACCGCCGCCGATTTGCCGGCGCCGACCACGACGCAGCGGCCGCGCGGCTTGTCCGGCAGATGCTGGGCCAGCACGCGGCGCGGGTCGGCCGCGGCCACCGCCGCATCGAAAATCGCGCGCAACACCGCGCGCGCGCTCGCATCCTCCCAGGCCATGCCGTCTTTCCCTCCCCGCGGCGGTGGCGGAGTATGGCGAAGTGGCACTCCAGGCGCCATCTCCGCCGGACCAGAAGGAGACCCAAATGACCGAGATCGACGCCGCGACCCGCACCGAGCTGGAAGCCGCCGCCTTCCGCACCCTGGTCGCGCACCTGCGCACCCGCACCGACGTACAGAACATCGACCTGATGAATCTCGCCGGCTTCTGCCGCAACTGCCTCAGCCGCTGGTACCGCGAGGCGGCGGAGGCGAAAGGCATCGCCCTGCCGGACCCCGAAGCCCGCGAGATCGTCTATGGCATGCCGTACAAGGAATGGCAGGCGAAGTACCAGAAGCCGGCGGACAGCGCACAGAAGGCGGCGCTCGCGAAGTCGCACCCGGGGCATTGAGGCGAAAGCCTCATTCCTCCGGTTCTGTCGTGAACAACAGCGGATAGCCCTGCTTGCGCGCGGCATCCGTCGCGTTTGTGGCCTTGCTCTGCGCGACATCCTTGGTGAACACGGCCACGACACACGCGCCGCGCCGATGCGCCGTCATCATCACCCGGCGGGCCTGGTCCTCGCTCATGCGGAACTCGCCCTTGAGGATGACGACGACGATCTCGCGCGGCGTGTAGTCGTCGTTGAGCAGGATCACCTTGTGCAGGCGCGGGCGCTCGGTTCGCACACGCGTCCTGGTGGTCGGCTTGGTCACGCTGTCGTCCATGCCACGCTGCTCCCGCGCTCGCCGCGTACCGATAGAACCAGCGCGAGGCCCGTGCCAGCCATGTCATTGTGGGCATCGCCCGCGCGCCACCCGGACGGTAGCGCCGCCGCCGCCGCGTCCCTATCTTGCGCGCATGCAAGATTCCCCCGCCTTTCTCGACAGCGGGCGCCCCGATGTGCCCGATCTGGTGGTGCCGCGCGGCATCACCCCGTTCCACCTGCCGCGCCGGCCGGTGCGCGGCCGGCTGATCCGGCTCGGCGCGCTGGCCGACGCGCTGCTGACCCGCCACGACAACGAACCCGTGGTCACGCATCTCGCCGGCGAGGCGCTCGCCCTTGTCGCGGCGCTGGCCTCGGCGCTGAAATTCCGTGGCTCGTTCAGCCTGCAAGCCAAGGGCGACGGGCCGGTCGGCATGCTGCTCGCGGACTGCACCGACACCGGGGCGTTGCGCGGCTACGCCCGCGCCGATTCCGACCGGCTGGCCAGCCTGCTCGCCGAGGAGCCGGCGCCCTCCGCCGCCAGCCTGCTCGGCAGCGGCTTCCTTGCCTTCACCGTCGATCAGGGGCCGGACACCGACCGCTATCAGGGCATCGTCGCCATCACCGGCGAGACACTGCCGGAGATGGCGCTGCATTATTTCGAGACCAGCGAGCAGTTGCGCTGCACCGTCCGCCTTGCCTGCGCGCGCACGGATGCCGGCTGGCGCGCGAGCGCGCTGATCCTGGAGAAGGTGGCCGGCGATGGCGGGGTCGATCCCGATCTGAACGCCGCGGCGGGGGAGGAAAGCTGGCGCGCCGCCACCATCCTCGCCGGCACCGTGACCGACGATGAGTTGCTCGACGAGACGCTGACCCCGGAGCGGCTGCTGTATCGCCTGTTCCACACCGAAGGCGTGGCGGCGGACCGCCCGCGCGCGCTGGCCTATGGCTGCCGCTGCTCGCGCCAGCGCCTGTCCGGCATCCTGGAGGGGTTCGCCACCGACGATCTCGACCACATGGCGGTGGGCGGCGACATCGTCATGACCTGCGAATTCTGCAACTGCGCGTTCCATTTTCCGCGCAACGAGCTGCGCGGCCAGCAGGCGGGCCATGCCGATTGACCCCGGCGCCGCGCTTGCGCAGGTTAGGTGATCGAGTCGCGCAACGAACAGGACCGAACGTGGCCATGACCACCCGCGCCGCCCTTCGCACCCGCCGCCACCTGCTGGCGGTGCCGCTGCTGCTGCCCTTTCTGCTCGCGGCCTGCGAGGACAGCGCGCCGCCGCCCCCCGCCTTCCCGCCGCTCACCTTCGAATACCTGAGCAAGCTGCGGCTGAGCGTTGCCACCATCGACGTGGACAATGCGTTCGAGAAGCGCGGCACGGGCGACAGCCAGCATGTCGAGCAACTCGCTCCGCAGTCGCCGGTCGATGCGCTCAGACGCATGGCCCAGGACCGGCTGATCCCGGCCGGATCCGGCGGCCATGCCGTGTTCGTCATCGAGGACGCCTCGCTTTTGCGCGTGCCCGGCGGGTTCGAGGGCAGGATGGCGGTGCGCCTCGACGTGAGCGCCCCCGACGGCATGAAAAGCGGCTTCGCCGAGGCCAAGGCCAGCCGCACCTACAGCACCAGCGACACCTCCGACGCGGGGACGCGGGCCGCGCTCTACACGCTCGTCAAACTGATGATGAGCGACATCAACGTCGAGTTCGAATATCAGGTGAAACGGAAGCTGCGCGACTATCTCCAGACCGACGACGGCACCGCCCCGCCGCCGGCTCCGGTGCAGAGCCAGGACATCAACAGCGCCGCGCCGCAGCCCGGCACCGCCCCGGCTCCCGCGCCCATGCAGTAGGGGCGGACCGCCCCCGTCAATTCGCGCCGCGGAGCATCAGCAGCGCCCGGCGCAGCCGAACAAGCCCGCCACGGATCAGGCCGGTGGTACACATGCGGTGGCCTTCCTCGGCCAGTTCCTCCACCTGCCGCGGCGGGTTGGGTCGAATGCGCTCGGCGCGCGCCACCCGTTCGGCCAGCGTGTCGCAATATTCCGGCGTGTCGGTGGTCACCAGCGCCGGCCCGCCGACGGGCGGCGGCGGCGCCGTCTGCGACAGGGCGGCGGCGGTGCCAAGCCCCAGGATGGCGGATGCGACAAGGGCGCGGGCGATCAACATGGCGCCATCATGCCGCCTCGACAGGCACAGCGGGCTGGTTCGCGGATGAAGATGCGTTCACCCGCGGCGGGCCGACCCGCGTGTTGAGCGCCAGCACCGCGCGCAGGCCGGGTGCCGCGTCCTCCAGCCACAGCTCGCCGCCATGCAGCGTCGCCACCGCCTGCACGAGCGCGAGTCCCAGCCCGCTGCCGGGCGTGCTGCGGGCGGTCTCGCCGCGAAAGAACCGCTCGGGCGCGCGCGCCCGGTCGGCTTCGGGGATTCCTGGCCCTTCGTCCGCCACGGTAATGCGCGGCCCCTGGCCGGGCACCAATTCGGCCGCCAGCCGGATGGTGCCGTGCCCGGGGGAGAATTTCATCGCGTTGTCGAGCAGGTTGGCGACGGCCTGCTGGATCATCTCGCGGTCGCCGAAGGCCGGCACGCTCGCCGGAATGTCCGGCCGCAGCACCTGGCCGCGCTCCTCGGCGACCGCGCCGTACAGGTCGGCCAGATCGAGCAGCAGCGGCGCCAGATCGATGTCGGCGAAGGCCGAGCGCCGGGCGCCGGCCTCGATCTCGGCGATGCGCAGCAGCGCGTTGAAGATCGCCACCACGCCATCGAGGTCGGTCTCCGCCCGCTCGATCGCGGCCCGCAGATCGGCTTCGCTGGCCGCGTGGCTGGCCGCATCCTCCAGCCGGGCCCGCGCGCGCGCGATCGGTGTGCGCAGATCGTGCGCGATCGCGTTGGAGACCTGCCGCACCCCGTCCATCAGCCGGCCGATGCGGTCCAGCATGTCGTTGATGGTCTCGGCCAGCCGGTCGAACTCGTCTTCGCGGCCGGAGACGCGCACCCGCCGCGTCAGATCGCCGGCGCTGATCGCCGTCGCGGTGGCGGAGACGTCGGCCAGCGTGATGCGGAACAGGCCGCGCACCGCCAGCGCGCCCGCGGTGCCGAGCAGCATCGCCGCGCCTGCCGCCCACAGCAGCGCATCGGTCAGCAGGCGCGTCATTTGCGCGTGCACCTCCACGTCCCGCCCGACCAGCAGGTGGAAGCGGCCCGGCAGCTCGATCTGCTGCACCTGCGCCATGCCGCGATGGCCGGCGCGTTCGATGGCGAGTTGGTACGAGCCCTCCTGCTGCAACACCCGGGTGGGCAACTGGTTGAGGTTGCCGGCCAGCTTGTGCAGCGCGGGGTCGGTCAGCAGATAGATCGCGTCGTCATCGACGTTGCCCATCAGCCGCTGCTCGATCACGTCCTCCAGCGCCAGCAGCCCGCCATCGCTGTAGCGTTCCAGCAGCCCCTGGGTGTCGGCGTTGATCGCCGCGTCCGTCTGGCGGTCCAGCAGGCCCGCGGTGGACCACCACAGGAACACCGCCAGCGCGATCGTGCTCAGGGCGAACACGCCCGCATAGATCATGCCGAAGCGCACCCCGGCCGAGTGCATCAGCACGCGCGGCCACGGCAGGCGACGCCGTGCGCTCGGGCGGGGGGGAACCTGGGTCACGGCGCCGCGCGGGGCGCTCAGGCGGCGGGGCGGATCATGGCTGCTCGGCCCGCAGCATGTAGCCGGCATTGCGCACGGTATGGATCAGCGAGGTGGGGAACGGCTTGTCCACCTTCTGCCGCAGGCGGGAGACGTGCACGTCGATCACGTTGGTCTGCGGGTCGAAATGGTAATCCCACACGCCCTCCAGCAGCATGGTGCGCGTCACCACCTGGCCCGCGTGGCGCATCAGGTATTCCAGCAACCGGAACTCGCGCGGTTGCAGGTCGATCTTCTGCCCCGCCCGCTTCACCCCGCGCGAGAGCAGGTCCATTTCCAGGTCGCCGGTGACGAGCTTGGTTTGCGGTCCCTCGCCCTTGCCGCGCCGCGCCAGCCCCTCGACGCGGGCGAGCAGTTCGGCGAAGGCGAAAGGCTTGGTCAGGTAGTCGTCGCCGCCCGCCTTCAGCCCGCGCACCCGGTCGTCCACCTGGGCCAGCGCCGAGAGAAACACCACCGGCGTCTGGTTGTTCTGTGCCCGCAGCGTCTCCAGCAGCCGCAGCCCGTCGATGCCGCCGGGCAGCATCCGATCGAGCACGATCGCATCGAAATTCTCGCTCGCCGCCATGAACAGCCCGTCGCGGCCGTTATCGGCGTGCTCGACGACGTGGCCGGCCTCGCGCAGGCCCTTCACCACGAAGCCGGCGACGTCCTTGTCGTCTTCCACCACCAGGATGCGCATGTTCCCGCCCTTCTTCGTTCAGCCCTGGCCGCTCGGGCGGCGCCCGACGACGATGTTGAGTTCGAGGTCCCGCCCCTGGCGGCGCACCGCCACGCGCACGGTGCCGCCGGGCGGCGTGGCGGCGACGGCGCGGATCAACGTGCGCGTCGAATCCGCCGGCTGGCCGTTGACGCTGGTCACGATGTCGCCCGGCCGCAGCCCGGAGCGCTGGCCCGGCCCGTTGCGCTCGACGGCGGTGATGCCGACGCCGAGCATGCCGTGGCCATCGCTGTCCGGCACGTCCTGCAAGGTGGCGCCAAGCCAGCCGCGCTCGATGTGCCCCTTCTCGCGCAATTCGGCGACGATGCGGCTCGCGATCTCCGAGGGGATGGCGAAGCCGATGCCGACGGAGGCGCCGGTGGGCGAGGCGATGGCGGTGTCCACACCCACCACCTGCCCCTGCATGTTGAACACCGGCCCGCCCGAGTTGCCGGGATTGATCGGCGCGTCGATCTGCAGGAAATCGTCGAACGGACCCGACCCGATGTCGCGCCCGCGCGCCGAGACGATGCCGGCGGTGATCGAGCCGCCGAGGCCGAACGGGTTGCCCGCGCACACGACCCAGTCGCCCACCTCGACCACGCGGCTGTCGCCCCAGGTCACGTACGGCAGCGACGTGCTCGCCGCCACCTTGATGAGCGCCACGTCGGTCAGGTCGTCGGTGCCGACCACCTTGGCCGGCAGCTCGGTGCCGTCCGACAGCGCCACGGTGATCTGATCGGCGCTGCCGACGACGTGGTTGTTGGTGACGATGTAGCCGGTGGGGTCGATGACGAAGCCGGACCCGGCACCCTGCATCTGCTGCTTGCGGCTCTTGAAGCGTTGCCGGAACAGTTGCTGGAATTCCGGGGGCAAGCCGGCCAGCGGGTCCTCGCTGGCCACGGTCTCGGTGGTGCGGATGCTGACGACGGCCGGCTGCACGCGCTTGACCAGCGGCGCGAAACTGTTCGGCCCATCGGCGAACGCAGGGACCGTGGCGGCCATGGCGGCGGCCAAGGCTAATGCCATTAGCCTTCGCCGGCTGGCCGCCGTCGCGAACCGGGCGCGGGTCGTGTCGGGGGGCATGACGGGACTCCGAATGGTCAAGTCATGAACGGTTCATGAGAGTGGACATGGACGCGCGCCGGCGCCGGAACAAGCGCGCGCGCACCACCTTACTGTTCTTTCAGGGTTTGCGCGTGGGCGCGGTCGCGGGGTCGTCCGGCCAGAAATGCTTCGGGTAGCGGCCGCGCATGTCCTTGCGCACATCGCCCCACGCGCCGCGCCAGAACCCGGCGAGATCCCCAGTGATCGCCACCGGACGCCCCGCCGGGGACAGCAGCGCCAGCCGCAGGTCGATCCGCCCGCCGGCGAGGCGGGGGGTCTCGGCCATGCCGAAGAAGTATTGCGCGCGCGCCTCGGCCACCGGCACCGGCTGCGTGTAATCCACCGCCGCCCCGCCGCCGGGCAGCGCCACATGCGTCGGCACCTCGCGGTCCAGCCGGCTGGTCTGTTCCCAGGTCAGCCGGGCGCGCAGCACAGTCAATAGGTCGAGTTTTTGCAGGTC
>JAKBCB010000137.1 GCA_021808185.1 Pseudomonadota bacterium | reverse complement strand
GATCCCGCCGCGCCGCCCGCGCCCGACAGCCTGGCGGCCGACGTAGCCGCGGCCGAGACCGCGGCACTCAACTCTCGGGTCTTCGAGCTTGAGGCAACCAACAGTCGGCTCGCCGACGAGGTGGAGCTTGGGAAGCGGCGCATCGCCGAGCTCGAGCGCAAGCTGGCCGCGCTGACCCCGCCGCCCAAGGGGGTGAGGTTCGCCGCGCCCTATGGGTTCATCCACGACGGGGAGCGCCATCACTGGAACCCCGGCGACGTGGTGACGAACGAGGATGAGATCGCGGCGCTGCGCGCGCGTGGCGCGCCCCTGGAAACTTTCTGACTGAGCGAGGCCGCGCATGTCCGGCACCGTCACGGCCTCGCCCGCCGCGGCCTTTTCGTCCGCGTCGTTCACCGATGCCGAGAAGGCCGACATCCGGCGGTTCTGCGGGTTCCCGCCCTACGGGGTGGGCGCCGGCGGCTTCCAGAGCTGGCGGTTCTTCCAGCTGTATGGGTTGCTGGAGTTCCGCATGAACAACCTGGCGCCGGCGGAGTGCCAGAACGTGCGCTACTACCTGTCGCTGCTCTACCCGCTGGAAAGCGCGGTCCCGGCGGCGGGCGGCAACCTGGATACCGACCAGGCTGCGGTGTGGAAGCGCAATGCCAACGAGGTCGGGGATCGGGAGGCGCTGTTGAGCCGGATGCGCCGCGGTCTCTGCGCCTTGGTCGGCGTGCCGCCCGGTCCCAACCTGCGTGCCAGTGGCAGTACGATTGCGCTGGTGGTGTGATGGCTGCGCGCCCCGCCCTGCCACGTCCCGGTGCTGACTGGCGCTCGGGGCCTGTGCGTGATCCGCGGCTGTCGCCGGGGCTGCTGCCGCCGGCCTGGGCGGATGGCCGGTTCGCGCCGCCGCGTGGCGACCGCTGCGCCTGTTGCGGCGGCGCCCGGTTCTGGTCGCTGCCCGGCGCGCGCGGCTGGTGCTGCCTGGATTGCCACCCGCCGGCCGATCCGAGCGGGGTGCCGGTCGTTTCCACGGAGGTCGCATGACCGAAAACGTGGTGGGGCTGCGCGGCGCGGTGGTGCCGGGTGCTCCGGATCCTGGCATCGTGCGCGCGCTCGAAGCGTTGCTGGTGCAGGCACGCGAGGGCGTGATCAACGGCCTCGCCTTCGCGGTGACGATGCCGGACGGGAGGGCCGCGACGGGGTTCCGTTGCGCCGATGACCTGCGCCTGCTGGGCGCGGTGACGTACCTGAGCCATCGCCTCGCCGGGCCGGTGGGAACCTGAGCATGGTCAGCCTGGCAACCGTCCAGCCGCATGTCAGCCGGGGATTCGCCAAGGTCGCTGCGGCGTTGGGTGTGGCCTGCGCGTGGTATCGCCCGACCGGCGCGATGAACCCACTGGCCTCGGCCAACCTGCTCGGCCCCTTGCAGGTGCTGTTCGACACCGCGGCGAATCTGCGGCTGACCGCGCCGCGCCAGCGCGACAAACCGGAGGCGTGGTTCGGCGCCTTCGATCCGACCGGCGTGCAGGTGGGCGACTATCTGGTGAGCCCGACCCCGGAGATCTTCTTCGTCGCCGCGCTGGACGCGGTGCGGCCGGCGCGACTGGTGCTGTGCAACCGGACCATCGACATCCGCGCGCCTGGCACGAAGGCCGGATATGGCGCGCTGCCGGGCTATGGCGGCGACGATCAGGCGGCCGAGACCAGCATGGCGCTGCAATGGCCCTGCGCGATGATCGCCGGCTCGAAATCCAAGATGGTGAACGGTGACCCGAAACTGCCCGGCGACGTGGGATTGCCGACGCAGGTGGTGCTCTGGCCGGCGATCCCGGGCATCACGGTGCGGAACGACATGATCCTGCTCGATGATCTCGCGCAGCGGCATGTGCTGAGCCAGGTCGAATTGTCCTCGCTCGGTTATGAGGCGGTCGCCGTGCTGGAAACCGCCTGATGGCCGACAAGGCGGACGTGGAGGCCGCGCTGGCGCTGCTGGTGGGGAACATCCTCTATCCGGCCGGCCTGGATGGCGCCGGCGGCTACGACATGGCGGCCGGCTACGGCGTGGCGGGTGGTTGGGGCAACCCGGCGGCCATGCAGACCAGCGCCGCCGGCCTGCCGGTCCGGGTGTATCGAGGCTGGCCGGTGGCGCAGCAGCTTGATCCCGACCTCGCCGTGGGCGTGGCGCACGTGACCGTGTTCGAGCAGCCGGGTATGTCCCGCCTCGGCGATGGCAGTCTGGACGCCGACGAGATGGTGGCTGCGCCGGCCCCGACCCTGACGGCGACCGTCGCCGGCGCCGCGGTGATCTTCGGCGGCACTGCCGCGGTGGGGCAGATTGCGGGCGTCGCGGCGGACGGGACGAGCTACGCCCATGCAGTGCAGCCCGGTGACACGCCGCTCGCCGTCGCCGCCGCGATCGCGGCGATGATGGGGGGTGGCGTGCTCGACACCGACGCCGGCCAGGCGCTGAACGATGAGGCCGGTGACTCGTTGTTCGCCGAAGCAGCCGCGGCAGCGGTGCCGGCCGCGGCCCTGACCTCGGCGCAGGCGGTGGCACTCGATGTGGCCGGCGGTGCTGCCGCGCTGGCGGCGGCTGGCGCGGCCGGGGCGGTGCTGCTGGTGCCCACCAACCGACCGTTGTGCGCTCGTGTTGTCGCCGCGGCTGTCGCGATGCGCCGCTCGCGCCAGCAAGCGCAGGGGTTCCGCATCACCTGCTGGGCACCTTCCTCCGCCAGCCGCGACGCGATCTGCGCGCTGATCGACGCGAGCCTGTCCGACACCCGCTGGCTCCAACTCCCCGACCAGCGGGCGCGCCTGCTGTGGCGCAACACGGTGAGCGACGACGTGACGACGAAGGCGCGGCTGTGGAAGCGCGACCTGATGTTCGTCGTCACTTTCTGGACCACCGTGCGGGTGATCGCGCCGACCATGCTGTTCGGCGATCCGACGCTGAATGGATCCGCCGCGATCGCCTGATCCGTCCCCGAACCGTCCCCGGCTGCCGCCCCGGCGCATGAGCGCGCCGGCAACCCAGGAGCTTGTCCGCAATGCCGATTGTCCAGCAGGGCGCTATCAACACGACCGCGCTGGTGGTGCCCGATCTCTATGTGCAGATCGTTCCGCCGCAGAACCTCATGCTCAATGGCGTGCCGACCAACGTGGTCGGCGTGGTCGGCACCGCGACCTGGGGGCCGGTGGGGCAACCGGCCATAGTCGCCACAATGGCCGACTATGCCCGCACCTTCGGCGCGCTCCAGAACCGCAAGTATGACATGGGGACGGCGGTGGCGATCGCTGTCCAGCAGGGCGCGCAGAACTTCCGCTGCGTGCGGGCGAGCGACGGCACTGACACGGCCGCGACCGCGGTGATGAACGGCACGCTCACCACCGACAACTCGGCGCAATTCGCCGCGCTCTACACCGGCTCGCTCGGCAACTCGGTACAGATCACCCTGGCCAAGGGGTCAAGGGCGGCCAGCTACAAGCTGACCATCGCGCTGCCTGGCCTGCCGCCGGAGGTATTCGACAACATCGCCGGTGCCGGGGCGGCGTTCTGGCCGGCGCTGGTGGCAGCCGTGAACGAGGGAACCGGGCCGACCCGCGGCGCCTCACAGCTTGTGACCGCCGCCGCGGGGGCGGGCGCCAACGCGGCGATCGACCCCTCGACCCTGGCGCTTCCGATAACGATCACATTGGGGAACTCGCTGAACGGGGGAACCACCGGCACCGACGGCACGACCACCATCAGCGCCGCCACCCTGATCGGCCAGGACACGATCTCACGCAAAGGAATGTATGCGCTGCGGAGCCTGGGGTGCGAGATCGGCCTGCTGGCCGACGCGGACGACAGCACGCAATGGACCACCCAAGCGGCCTTCGGCTTGCAGGAAGGCATCTACATGATGCTGGTGGCGCCGGCCGGCTCGGCGATTCAGAACGGCACCACCGGCACGGTTGATCTCAAGACCACCGCGGGCCTCGATAGCTATGCGGTGAAGCTGCTGCACGGCGATTGGCTGTTTTGGAACGATCAGATCAACGGCGTCGTGCGGTTGGTCTCACCGCAGGGTTTTGCCGCCGGGCGCCTGGCGAATCTTTCGCCCGAGCAGTCCGGCCTCAACAAGCAGATCTACGGCATCATCGGCAGCCAAAAATCCGGCCAGGCCGTCTCCGGCCAGGGAGGCACCTATTCGGCCGCCGATCTTGCCGTGCTGCTGGGCAACGGCATCGACGTGATTTCCAAGCCGCAGCCTGGTGGCACCTATTGGGGCGTGCGCGGCGGGCACAACGCATCGAGCAATCCCGCGACGAACGGCGACACCTATACGCGCCTGACCAATTACATCGCCGCCACCCTTGCCGCTGGCATGGGGATCTATGTCGGCCAGGTCATCAACGCTGACCTGTTCCGTCGGGTGCGCGCGACGCAGCTTTCCTTCCTGCAAAACATGCTCGGCCAGGGGTTACTCGGCAGCACCGACGGCAGCCTGCCGTTCTCGGTGATCTGCGACAGGAGCAACAACCCGCCGAGCCGCACCGGTCTCGGCTACGTCCAGTCGGACGCGCAGGTGCAGTATCAGGCGATCAACGAGAAGTTCATCGTCAACATCGAAGGCGGCCAGACGGTGCAGATTTCGCGGCAGACCGTGCCGACCGGCCAGCCGGCAGCGTGAGGGGGTATAAGGCATGTCTGGAACCAACGCGGCCAATGATTTCTCGGTCGGAAACGATGTCAGGGTCGTCCTGATCCTCGGCGTGCTTGGGCGCATCGACTTCAAGCACATCGTCGGATTTCAGGCCGATCCGATCACCAAGGAGGTCCGGGTGGACCGGCTGGATGGCACGCCGCTCGCCGTCTATCTGCCGGGCGGGTGGAAGGGATCGTTCACCATCGACCGCGCCAACAGCACCGCCGATGACGTGTGGGCCACCATCGAGGCGATGTACTGGAACCACCAGCGCATCCCGCGTGGCACGCTCTACGAATACATCGACGAACCGGATGGCTCCACGTCCACCTATCAGTTCTCCGACGTGGCGGTCGCGTTGCAGGCGGCAGGGGCGGTGCACCAGGAAGCCGCCATCAAGCAGACGGTGGAGTTCTTCGCCGGACAGCGGCGGAGGGTCTGACCGTGGGCGAGGACCCCAAGACTGTCACGGACGCGAGCGGGCGCCGGTATGGCATCCGCGTGCTCACGCCCGGCGCGATGCTGGACCTGCTGGAAGCGGCCGGCGACACGAACTCCACCAACCCCGGATGGATGCGGATGGCGCTCGCGGTCGCCTCCGTCGCCTCGATCGACGACGTGCCGATGCCGCCGCTGGCGAGCAAGCGGGACATCCGGGCCGCGGCCGATCAGATCGGTAACGCCGGGCTGGTCGCCCTGCAAACGGCTCTCATGGGCGGCACTCCCGAGGAGCAGCGGGCCACGGACGCAAAGGCCATGGCCGCGGCGGGAAACTGAGCCGGCATCCCGTTCTGCGCGACGTGCTGTTCCTGGTGAGGAACGGGGTGCCCTATGACGTGGCGATGCGGCTCTCGCCGACCCGCCGCGTGGCCTATGTGGTGGCGCTCGGCGAGCTTGCGGGCGGCGCTTTCGACTGGCGTACGATGAGCTGGAGGGACCGCCGGTGAGGGAGTTCCCGAGCCTCGGCGCCTTCATCGCCCACCTTGCGCAGGTGCGGGTGGCGATCCCCGCGGCGGAGAGGCGCGGCCTGCGCGCGGCAGCCGAGTTGATCCGCGACGAGGCGCGGGCCGAGATCGGCACCTATCAGCGCTCCGAGACCGGGCCGTTCGCGCCCTGGCGCGAGTTGGCCGACCGCACCAAGGCCGATCGGCTGCGGCTTGGCTTCACCGAGAACGATCCGCTGTTGCGCAGCGGCGACATGCGCGACAGCATCCATTGCACGATCGGCACCTATGCGGCGCTGATCGGATCGAATAGCGATGTGGCGCTGTGGCAGGAGATGGGAACGGAGGGGCCACATCCGGGGACGGACGGCTACCATGTGTCGCCCCGGCACTTCCTGGGCGTTGCGGCGTTCCGCAAGGGCGAGCAGGCGGCGGCGCTGATCGGGCAGCATGTCGCATGGACCCTCGCGGCGCAGCGCGGCTGGAACGGGTGAGGCGGCCTGATGATCGAGGCTTACAAGGTCGCCGTCTCGCTGGTGATGGACAGCAATGTGGGCCGGGAGACCGGCGCGCTGATCCAGCAAATGCGGATGCTCGAACGGGCGATCTCGAACGTCCAGATGGGCGTCAACCAGCTCACTGCCGGGATGCGGGGCCTGTCGCGCGTCGGGCGGTCCGCGGCAGATAGCTGGACCGCCGCCGCCTCGGCGATGGAGCGGGCGGCGCGGGCTGCCGAGCGCGCGGGGCGGGCGATGCCGGGCGGGCCGGGAGGCTTCGGTGGCGGCGGCACGGCCCCTCGCCCGCGCCGTGGGGGCGCCGCTCCCGCTGCGCGTGGGCTGCTCGCCTGGTCGGGTAGTACGCCGGCGCGGGTGGGATACGACGGCGCCGGGCGCCCGCTGCTCGGGTGGGACGGCCCCGGCCTCTATGGGCCGCCCTATGGCCCCGGCGTGCCTGGCGGCGGCTACGTGCCGGGCGGGCGGGCTTTGCAGGGCCCCGGCTATTCGATGCCGCTGTTCGCCGGCGCTGCTGGCGGCGCGGTGGCGGCGTGGAGCGGCGGCGGTCGGCCGCCCACGACCCGCCCGCCGGGCGGCCTGCCGGCGCCATGGTCGTCCGCTCCGCGCGGGCCGATCCCCCTCAATTTCCAGCCGCGGAGGCTGCCCAAGTCCCCGAGCGGCCACGACTTCGCCCTGGCGGCGCTTGGCTACGGGATGGTCGGGCGCGGCCTGACGGGCTTCGTCGGCGATGTGATCAGCGCCGGAATGAAACCCGGCGAGATCGAGGCGCGACTGATCGCCACGGGCTACTACACCCCGGCACAGGCCGCGGCGGTGTTCGAGCGGGCGAAGCGGGAGGCGCCGAAGGTCCCGGGCATGACGATCACCGGCGCGATGACGGCCGAAGCCGACCTGTTTTCCGTCACCCATAGCCGAAAGGAAGCGCGGCAACTGACGCCGGGGCTGCTGCGAACGGCGGTGGTGCTGGCGACTTACGGCAAGACGGACCTGCTGCCGGAACTGTTCAACCTGGCCAAGTCGGCCGAACTCAAAGGGGTTGTTGGCCAAGGGCCGGAGGCGACCGCCAGCTTTCTCAAGCTCGCCGAAAGCGTGATGATTGCTTCGGGGGGGCGGATCTCGCCGGAGAAGATGTTCGCGTTCCTCAAGTCGAGCGGCGCCTCCGGCGGCTTGATGTCCGATCGGGATTTCGGCGCGCTGATCCCGGTCCTGATGTCGATGGATGCGCAGCGGGCCGGCACCGGCCTGCGCGGCGTGTTTCAGCAATTCATCACCGGCCGCATGTCCACCGCGACCGGCAACATCCTCGCGCAGATGGGGCTTGCCGACCCCGAGAAACTACAGAAATACGGCATTGGCATGTATCAGGCCACGCCGGGTTGGCTCAAAGGCGGCAAGGTGCTGGACCAGGGCAAGTATGCCGAATGGATCGTGCATTATCTTCTCCCGGCGGTCCACAGGTTCAACCTGGCGAAATACCACGCCGACAACCCGGAACTGACGCTCAAGACCGTCTCGCAGGTCGCCTCCCGCATCCCGGGCGCGAATTTCCTCACGGATTTTGTTCGCTTGCTCCCGCAGTCCGAGCGATACGACGAAGCGACGCGGCGCGCGGGGCGGTCCGATGCGTTCGGCGCAGTGGTTGCCCACAACCCGATGTTGCAGGTGGCGGCGCTGCAAGCGGGGTGGACCAACTTCCTGACCGTGCTGGCGAACAGTCAGGTCATGGACGCCGCGACCACAACGCTGAATGACCTGACGGGCGGCCTCAATGCCCTCAGCGATTGGGCGGACCATCACAAGGGCACCGCGGCGGCGCTGGTCGGGGTCGCGGGGGGGCTGGGGGCGCTGTCCCTCGCCGTGGCGGCGATCGCCGGCGTCCTGTGGGTGGCTGGCCCGATGTTCCGGGTCGGAAAGTGGGGCCTGGCACGGGCCGGCATCGGTACCGGCGCCCCTGCGGCGGAAGCCGCCGGTGCCGGGCTGGTTGCGGGTCTGCTCGGCAAGGTCGCTTGGCCGCTCGCCATCGGCGCCGTGCTCTGGAATCAAGACCCGTTCGGTCTGAACGATGTGACCCCGGCCGACGTGTGGCACCGGATCACCGGCGGCGGCCCATCGGTCGCGCCCCCGGCCGCTTCGGGGCAAATCCACCTGCACGGCGATGTGAACCTGGACGGCTACCGGGTCGGCAGCGTGGTCGCCGGGCAGCACGCCGACCAGCTCAGCCGGCCACCCGCCGGGCCGACCGGCCCCGACTCGCGGCTGACGATCCCCATTCCCGGACTCGGAGGGTTGTGATGAACCCGCTTGCTGTTGCGGCCACCGCTGCCGGAGTTGCTGGCGCCGTCTCGAATATTCTCGGTGCCGACCAGCCGAGTATGACCCTCGGGCCGGTGACGTTCACCGGCCTGGAGCTGCCGGCGCATATGGAGTGGGGTGGCCGGCTGCTCGGGGGCAGCCAGCGGGCGCCGGACGGCAGGATCGTCGCCAACACGCTCGGCGTCCACTATCTGGATTCCCATTGGCACGGCATCTTCGAGGGGCCGAACGCCAGCGCGCGGGCCAAGACCCTCTATGCGCTGATGCGCGCCGCGCAGCCGCTGTC
>JAKBCB010000136.1 GCA_021808185.1 Pseudomonadota bacterium | reverse complement strand
GTCGGGCGCGGGGTGACGTAGTGGCTGTTGGCGTAGATCGTGATGCTGTCGAGCTTGGCCGCGACCTCGCCGGTCAGCGGGTCGAATTCGGAGATCGCCTCTATTTCGTCGCCGAACAGAGAGACGCGCCACGCGCGGTCCTCGTAATGGCTCGGATAGATATCGACGCTGTCGCCGCGCAGCCGGAAGGTGCCGCGCTGGAAGGCGGCGTCGTTGCGGCGGTATTGCAGTTCCACCAGCCCCTTGGCCAGCTTGTCGCGGTCGATCCGCGCGCCGGTTTCCAGCTTGACGACCATCTTGGCGTAAGTCTCTACCGAGCCGATGCCGTAGATGCAGGAGACGGAGGCCACGACGATCACATCGTTGCGCTCCAGCATCGCCTGCGTGGCGGCGTGGCGCATCCGGTCGATCTGCTCGTTGATCTGCGAGTCCTTCTCGATATACGTGTCGGTGCGCGGCACGTAGGCTTCCGGTTGATAATAATCGTAGTAACTTACGAAGTATTCAACCGCGTTGTCCGGAAAAAAAGATTTCATTTCCCCGTACAGCTGCGCCGCCAGGGTCTTGTTCGGCGCCAGGATCAGCGCCGGGCGCTGCACCGCCTCGATCACCTTGGCCATGGTGAACGTCTTGCCGGAGCCGGTGACGCCGAGCAGCACCTGATCCATCTCGCCCGCCCGCACGCCCGCCACCAGGTCGCGGATCGCCGCTGGCTGGTCGCCGTTGGGTTCGAACTCGCTGACCACGCGCAGCTTCGTCGTCGCCGGCTTGGCCGGCTGCTTGCGCGGCTGGAACAGCATGGGCGGCGGGCCGCTCAACACCTGGGACATGCATCTCTCCTCGTCGCCAGCAGATGGCGCCGCCCGGGGGCGACGTCGAGGGGGCGGATTGATCCAGATCATGCCGCTTGGCCACGATCCGCACCAATATCGGGGCTTCGCAATTCTTCACGTCCGGGACCAGGAACATGCGCAGCGTCTGGGCGGCAAGCGGGTTCGGTGGCCAGGGTGGCGGCGTGGCGCGCGCGATTGCGGCCGTGCAGGTCTGTGCCGCGATGCGGGCGGCGGCGGCGGCGCTGATCGCCAACGCCGCGATGCTCGCCGATCTGGACCGCGCGGTGGGCGACGGCGACCTCGGCGCGACCGCGGCCCGGATCGCGATGGCGCTGACGACCTACCTCGACGAGACGGAGGAGGCGGATCTCGGCCGCCTGCTCGGGCGGGCCGGCATGGCGGTGCAGCGCGCGGTGCCTTCCACCATGGGGCGGCTGATCGCAACCGCGCTGGTGCGCGCCGGTCAGCCGGTGTGCGGCAAGCATTTCGCCGCTCCAGACGACCTCGTGCGCATGTTGGCGGCGGCGGATGCCGGGGTTCGGTTGCGCGGCGGCGCGCGACCGGGCGACAAGACCTTGCTCGATACGCTGCACCCCGCCGCCGAGGCGTTTGCCGCGGCGATCGCGGACGGCGCGGGGCTGTCCGTGGCGGCAACGCGCATGGTCACGGCGGCGCGGGCGGGGCGGGACCGGGTGACGGGGCTGCGCAACCGCGTCGGCCGCGCCAGTTGGTTCGGCGCCGACAGCGAAGGCAAGATCGATCCCGGCGCCGCCCTCGCGCTGGTGGTGCTGGAGGCGCTGGCCGGCTGAGCTACAGGAAGCTCATCGGGTCCACGTCCACGTCGATGCGCACGGACCCGCGCGCCGGCACCTGGGCCAACCAGTCGCGCAGCAGCGGCTGTACCGCGATGTCGCGGCGGGTTTTCAACAGCAGCCGCCGCCGATGCCGCCCACGCAGGATCGCCAGTGGCGCGGGCGCCGGACCGAAGACGGCAATCCCCGCGCCGTGCGGGGCGGCGCGCGCGAGATCCCGGGCGGCGGTGTCGGCCGCCTCGGCGCTGTCGGCACTCACGATCACCGCCGCGAGGCGCCCGTAGGGTGGCCAGTTCGCCGGGCGGCGCTGCGCCGCTTCGTCGGCCATGAACCGATCGAGATCGCCCGCCCGCAGCGCCTGCATCACCGGGTGCTCGGGCGAGAAGGTCTGCAACAGCACCGTCCCCGGTGCCTCCGCCCGTCCGGCGCGGCCGGCGACCTGATGCAGCAACTGCACCGTCCGCTCCGCCGCGCGCAGGTCGCCGCCGCCGAGGCCGAGATCGGCATCGACCACGCCCACCAGCGTCAGATGCGGGAAATGCCAGCCCTTGGCGACGATCTGCGTGCCGATGATGAGATCGACCTCGCGCGCCGAAATCGCCCGCGCGGCCTCCCCCGCCGCCAGCGGGCCGGGCAGCGTGTCGCTCGCCATCACCAGCCGCCGCGCCTCCGGGAAGGTCTCCGTCGCCTCCTCGGTGATGCGCTCCACGCCGGGGCCGACGGCGGTCAGGCTGTGCTCGGCGCCGCAGATCGGGCAGGCGGGCGGGATCGGCTCGGAATGGCCGCAATGGTGGCATTGCAGCAGTTTTCGCGCGCGGTGCTCGACCAGCCAGGCGGTGCAGTTCGGGCATTGCATGCGGTGGCCGCAGGCGCGGCACAGCGTCAGCGGTGCGTAGCCGCGGCGGTTGAGGAACAGCATCGCCTGCTCGCCGCGCGCCAGCGTCTCGCGCACCGCCTCGATCAGCGGCGGGGCGAGGAATTTTCCGCGCGCGGGCGGCGTCGCGCGCAGGTCCAGCAGCCGCACCTCCGGCAGCGTGGCGCCGCCGTGCCGGGCCGGCAGGTGGCGGCGCTGGTAGCGCCCGGCCTCCACGTTGGCCAGCGTCTCCAGGCTGGGCGTCGCGGAGACCAGGACGGCGGGGGCGTGGCACAGCCGGGCGCGCACCACCGCCATGTCGCGCGCGTTGTACACCACGCCCTCCTCCTGCTTGAACGCGCTCTCGTGCTCCTCGTCGATCACCACAAGGCCGAGATCCGGGAACGGCAGGAACAGTGCCGAGCGCGCGCCGACCACCACCGGCGCCTCACCCGCCGCGACCGCCCGCCAGGTGGTCTTGCGGATGCGCGAGGACAGGTCCGAGTGCCAGATCGCCGGGGCCACGCCGAACCGCCGCTCGAACCGCTCCAGCCATTGCGAGGACAGCGCGATTTCCGGCAGCAGCACCAGGGCCTGCCGCCCGGCGCCCAGGCATTCCGCCACCGCCTCAAGATAGACCTCGGTCTTGCCCGATCCGGTCACGCCGTCCAGCAGCGTCACGGAAAACGCCCTTGCCGCGACCGCCCGGCGCAGCGCGCTGGCCGCCGTTGCCTGATCCGCTGACAGGGTCGGACCGGGCCGCTCCAGGTCCGGCGGCGCGAAGGCGCGGCGGGTGGGCATCGTGGCCGGGAGCAGGAAGCCGGCATCCGCCATGCCGCGAATCACGGCGGCCGTGGTGTCGGCCGCCCGCGCCAGATCCGCCATGCCTCGGGGCGCGCCATCCGACAGGATCGCCAGCACGCGCTGCCGCGCTTCGGTCAGCCGTGCCTGCGGCAGCACTTCGGCGGCGCGAAACCCCACCGGCGGCGTCTCCGGCCGCAGCGCGTTGGTGCGCAGCGCCATCGCCAGCACCTCGCCCGGGGTCGCCAGCGTGTAGCCGGCGATCCAGTCGATCAGCCGGCGCAGATCGGCGCGCATCGCCGGCCCCTCGATCCGGGCCGAAATCGGCTTGAGCCGCGAATCGGGCAGCCCCGCGTCCGTCGGCCCGTCCCACACCACGCCGGCCTCGGCCCGCCGGTTCAGCGGCACCAGCACCAGATCGCCGGGGGACACCTCCATCCCGGAGGGAACGCGGTAGTCGAACGGCCCCGCGAACGGGTAAGGCAGCAGCACCGGCACCCGCCGCGCCGCTTCCCCGCCGAGCGCCAATCCGTCCTGCCGCTTTCTATCGGTCCTCGTCATCCGTATATCGTCTGCCGCATCCTGGGCTGCTCGCCCAGGCCCCACCCCTAATGGGACAACGTCCATGAAGTTCTTCGTCGATACCGCCGACACCAAGGAGATCCGGGAACTGGCCGCCACCGGCCTGCTGGACGGGGTGACGACCAATCCCAGCCTGATCGCCAAGTCGGGCCGCAAGATCCTCGATGTGATCGCGGAAATCTGCGACGTGGTCCCCGGCCCGGTCAGCGCCGAGGTGGCCGCGACCGACTACGACCAGATCATGCGCGAGGCCGCCGTGCTGCGCCGCATCGCCAAGAACGTGACCATCAAGGTGCCGCTGACGCCAGACGGCCTGCGCGCGTGCAAGGCGCTGTCCTCGGACGGCGCGATGGTCAACGTGACGCTGTGCTTCTCCGCCGCCCAGGCGCTGCTCGCGGCCAAGGCGGGCGCCACCTTCATCAGCCCCTTCGTCGGCCGGCTGGACGACATCGGCCAGGACGGCATGGAGCTGATCGCCGACATCGTGCAGATCTACAGCAACTACGACGCGCTGAAGACCGAAGTGCTGGTGGCCAGCGTGCGCAACCCGATCCATGTCATCACCGCGGCGAAGCTCGGCGCGCATGTCGCGACCCTGCCGCCGGCGGTGCTGCGCGGGCTGTATTCGCACCCGCTGACCGACAAGGGGTTGGCCGCGTTCCTGGCGGACTGGGCGAAGACCGGCCAGACCATTGCCTGAGCCGACCGGCGCGATGCCGCCATCCCTCGGCGACCGCCGCCCGACGGTCGCCGAGGTGGCGGCGTTCCTGCGCGCGCATCCGCGCTTCCTGGCCGACCACCCGGACCTGTATCTCGGCCTCGCCCCGCCGGAGCGGGTGCATGGCGAGCGGATGGCGGATCACATGGTCGCGATGATCCGCGCCGAGCGCATCCATGCCGCCGCCATGGCCGAGCGGGCGGACGATGTGCTCGCGGCGGGCCGCGCGGCGGCGGGGCTGGCCGCGCGGGTGCACGAGGCGGTGCTCGCGCTGATCCAGGCCGACTCCGCCGCCGAGTGCATCGCCGCCGAGTTTCCCGCCCTGCTCGCCGTTGACGCCGCCGCGCTGTGCGCGGAGGCGCCGCTGGAGGGCGCGCGGCTGCTTCCCCCCGGCACCGCCGCCCGCCTGCTGGGCAGCCGCGCCGTGCTGTTCCGTGACGCGGGCTCGGACGCACCGCTGCTGCACGGCGAGGCGGCGGAGCTTGCGCGCCACGACGTGCTGGTGCGCATCCCGGGCGAAGGGCCGCCCGCGCTGCTCGCCCTGGTCGCGCGCGACCGCGCCGTGCTGGACCCGTCGCAAGGCGCGGGAGCGCTGACGTTCCTCGGCCGCGCGATCGCGGCCGCGCTGCGGCGATAGGCGGCCATGCGGCGGCCCGCCCGGACCCGCGACGAGGCGAGAAATAGCACGGTCCACTTGCGGGAGGGGGAGCGAGGCGGCCGCCGCTTCCCCGCGCGCGGCTAGCGGTGCTCGCCGAGGCCGCCCGACAGGAATTCCTGCTCTGGCTCGGCGCCGAGCGCCGCGCCTCGCCGCTCACCGTCGAAGCCTACGGCACCGACCTTGCCGGGTTCCTCGGCTTTCTGACCAGGCATCTGGGCGAGGAACCGAGCATCGCCGCCCTGGCCGCCCTGCGCGCCGCCGATTTCCGCGCCTGGCTGGCGCAGGAGGCCATCGACGGAAAAATCAATGCGACACGCGCCCGCCATCTGTCGGCCGTACGCACCTTTTTCCGCTGGCTCGCCCGCCGGCATGACGCGGGCAACCCGCAGGTGCGCCTTCTCACCACGCCGCGCGCCAAGCGCCCGCTGCCGCGCGCGCTGAAGCCGGAGGAGGCGCGGGAGGTGGCGGAAAACATCGGCGAGATGTCCGACACCGCCGCCACGCAGGCACGCGACGCGGCGCTGTTCACGCTGCTCTACGGCTGCGGGCTGCGCATCGCCGAAGCCCTGGCGCTCAATGTTGCCGACGCGCCCCGCGAAGGCTCCGCGAACCCGCTGCGCGTGGTGGGCAAGGGCCAAAAGGAACGCATCGTGCCGGTGCTGCCGGTGGTGCGGCAGGCGGTGGCGGCGTGGCTGCGCCTGCATCCGCGCCCCGATCCCGCCGCGCCGCTGTTCCTCGGCGTGCGCGGCAAGCGGCTGGACGCGGCGGTGGCGCAACGTACGTTGCGCGAGTTCCGCCGGCTGAGCGGCCTGCCGGAGCACGCCACGCCGCACGCGCTGCGCCATTCCTTCGCCACCCACCTGCTCGCCGGCGGCGCCGATCTGCGCTCGATCCAGGAACTGCTCGGCCATGCCAGCCTGTCCACCACGCAGCGCTACACCTCGGTCGATACCGACCGGCTGATGGAGGTCTGGCGCCGCACCCATCCGCGTGGGACGGCGGGGTAGGGCGGCGCATGGAGCCGGTGCGCGTCCTCGACCTGATTCTGCTGCTGCTGGCCTTCGCGGTGGCGCTGGCGCTGCTGGCGCGGCATCTGCGCATCCCGCCGGCGGTGGCCTTCGTGCCGGGCGGCATGATCCTGGCCGTCACCCCCGGCGTGCCGGCGTTCGAGCTGGACCCGGCGCTGGTGATGACGCTGTTCCTGCCGCCGCTGATCCAGTACGGCGCGTATTTCACCGTCTGGCGGGACTTCCGCGCCAATCTGCGGCCGATCCTGCTGCTCGCCGTCGGCGCGGTGGCGTTCACCACCTTCGTTGTCGGCTTCGCGCTGAAGCTGCTGCTGCCGGACCTGCCCTGGGCCGCCTGCTTCACCCTCGGCGCCATCGTCTCGCCGCCGGACGCGGTGGCCGCGGGCGCGGTGCTGGAACGTCTGCGCCTGCCGCGCCGTCTGCTGGTGGTGCTGGAGGGCGAGAGTCTGGTCAACGACGCCGCCGGCCTCGTGCTGTATCGCTTCGCCGCCGCCGTGGCGATGGGCGGCGCCTTCGATGCCGGGCGCGCCGCCGCCAGTTTCGTGCTGGTGGCCGCGGGCGGGGTGCTGATCGGCTATGCGGTCGGCCTTGCCCTGGTCTGGCTGCTGCGCCGGCTGCACGACACCGATCTGGAAATCACCGCGAGCTTCCTCGCCGCCTGGGGCAGCTACCTTGCCGCCGAGAGTGTCGCGGCCTCGGGCGTGCTCGCCACCGTCGCCTGCGGCCTCGTGCTCGGCTGGCGGCAGCACGAGGCGATGGGGTCGCAGACCCGGCTGGAGGCGCGCACCGCGTGGCGCTTCATCAGCTTCGGGCTGGAGGCGCTGGTGTTCATCCTGATCGGCCTGTCCCTGCGCGGCGTGCTGGCGCGGCTCGGGCTGGGGGAGATCGCAAGGCTAATGCCATTAGCCATCGCCATCACGGCGGTGGCCATCGTCGGGCGCTTCGTCTGGGTGTTCCCGGCCACCTATCTGCCGCGCCTGCTCTGGCCGCCGCTGCATCGGCGCGATCCCGCCCCGCCGGCGAGCCATATGGTCGTGCTGGGCTGGGCGGGGATGCGCGGGGTGGTCAGCCTCGCCGCCGCGCTGGCGCTGCCGGCGCTGTTCCCCGGCCGCGACGCGATCCTGCTCATCACCTTCGTGGCGATCTTCGGCACCGTCATGCTGCAAGGCCCCACCCTCGGCCCGCTGATCCGCGCGCTGCGCATCGCCCGCCCCATGGCCGAGACGGACGAGCCGGACGAGATCACCGCGCGCGCCGCGATGGCGGCGGCCGAGTTGCGCGCCATCGAGGCGAGCCTGGACGACCCGCTGACCGGCGCGCTCGCCGCCGATCTGGTGGCCGAGTATCGCAAGCGCGCCGACTCGATCGGGCAATCCTCCATCGGGGCGGCGGCGCGGGCCGAGCGGGAGGGGCGGCTCGCGTTGCGGCTGGCGGCGGCCAAGGCGGCGCGCGCCGAGTTGCTGCGGCTGCACCGCGCGGGCGACATCCACGACGAGATCCTGCGGCGGCTGGAACACGACCTGGACTTGCAGGAACTGCGCGTCCGCCGCCAGCGCGGGGCGTGAGGGGCGCGCTACGCCTGCTTCAACTCGATCAGGCTGCGCCGGATCTTCCGCCCGCGCTCGACGCTCTGTTCGATATACGCGCCGTCCCCCCAGCGCACCGCGCGCGCCATCGCCTGCGCGTCCTCGGTGAAGCGCGCCAGCATCTCCAGCAGCGCCTCGCGGTTGTTGAGGAAGATGTCGCGCCACATCACCGGGTCGCTGCCGGCGATGCGGGTGAAGTCGCGGAAGCCGGAGGCGGCGAAGCGCAGCACCTGCTGGCGGCTCTCCCCCTCCAGGTCGTCGGCGGTCGAGCAGATGGTGAAGGCGATCAGGTGCGGCAGGTGGCTGACGATGGCGAGCACCCGGTCGTGATGGCCCGGCTCCATGACCTCGACCATTGAGCCGCAGCGGCGCCATAGCTCGGCCACGCGCTCCACCGCGTCGGCATCGGTGCCGGGCGGCGGGGTCAGCAGGGTCCAGCGGCCCTGGAACAATTCGGGAAACCCGGCGTCCGGGCCGGAGTGTTCCGTTCCCGCAAGGGGATGACCTGGAACAAAATGCGCACCGGCCGGAACCAGCGGGCCAACATCGCGGATCACCGATTGCTTGGTGCTGCCCACGTCGGTCAGCACGCAGCCCGGTGCCAGATGCGGCGCGATCGCCTCCGCGATCGCCGCGTAAGTGCCGACGGGCGCGCAGAGCATGACGCAATCCGCACCTTCCACCGCGCGCCCGGGGTCGATCTCGGTCCGGTCGGCAATGCCGAGTTCGCGCACGCGGTCCAGCGTCGCCTGGCTGCGGGCGTTGGCCACCACCTCGGCCGCGAGGTCGCCACGCTGCTTGGCGATGCGCGCGACCGAACTGCCGATCAGCCCGATGCCGATCAGTGCCAGCCGCTGGAAGACCGGCTCAGCCAT
>JAKBCB010000135.1 GCA_021808185.1 Pseudomonadota bacterium | reverse complement strand
ACCGTCATCATCGGCGCACGCAACGAGGAGCAGTTGCGCCAGAATCTCGGCGCCGTTGGCTGGAACCTCACTCCGGCGCAGGTCGCCACCCTCGACTCGGCCAGCGCTCGCACGCCTGCCTATCCGTACTGGCATCAACGCGGGTTCGACCGCAATCCGCCGCCGGTGTAGCGCCCGGCCCGCCGCGCGTGCTCATGATGTGTGGAATTGGTCGGAGCGGCGGGATTCGAACCCACGACCCCCAGTCCCCCAGACTGATGCGCTACCAGGCTGCGCTACGCTCCGACCTGCGGTGCGTCCGTCTAGCAGGCAAGCGGGCGGGCCGCAATGCCGCGCCGTCACTCCCGACCGGTCAATCGGCCGGCCGGCGGCGCCTCCCCCAACCGCATCCAGCGTCCCGCGGCGGCGGCGGCCGGCACGACGAACAGCGGCGCGGCGTGCATGACGATGCGGCCGGTCTGGAACATCTGCGTCAACACCAGCGCCACCACGACCAAACCCGGGATCATCAGCAGGTCGATCGGGCGGAATGGGCCGATCGCGCGCGAGCGCGCGGCGGAGATCCAGCCGGCCGCCCCGATGGCGAACAATACCGCCACGGGCAGCAGGTTCAGCAGCAACCCACGCACGGATACCGACGCCCGCAGGTTTGCCCCGAGCGTCGCGAGGTAGCCGGCGGGCTCAAGCTGATACGCGTTTCCCGGTAGGGGCACGAAGCGCAGCGCGGCGGCATACAGCGCAATCGCCAGCAGCGCGGCGCCCCATTGGGTGCGCAGCCGTTGCCGGTCCGCCGCAGTCCACAGGCAGCGAATGGTCAACCACATGGCGAAGACGATGGCGACCTTCTCGTTGGCGAATGTCGCCGGTACGATCAGCAGCGCGAACGCCACCGGAAGAGCGAGCAACCAGACGCCGCCGGCCACGAGCAGAATGGAAAAGGCGTCGATGCCGAAGAACTGGCTTTGCAGGGCAAGGGCGCTCAACAAGACGCCGGCGGTCAGGGCCTCGGCGCGTGGCAGGCCGGCGCGGTCGCGCGCGATGCGATAGGCCACCATGCCGGCGCCCAGCAGCGACAGGTAGGACAAGGCGGCGATCGCTGCTGTCGCCTGCACATACTGTGGCGTCAGGGCCGGCGGCAGATTGGTGAAGCGCAACGGCGGCAGCAAGTCATAGAACGGCGCGGCCACCACCATCGTCAGCAGGCGGTAGCCGTACGGCGATCCCGGGAACGCGCCGCCGGGAGCGCCGACCAGCCACAGCAGGAATGGCGCGTAGTCGTCGCGCGGCACGGTGTCGAACACCATCACCCGGTCGATGGTGAAGAACAGCGGCAGCAATGCCAGCGCCAGAAAGGCGAAGGCGATGGCATGCAAGAACAGGCGCCTCATGGCCGAGTGCTCGGCTGACCGGGCTGGTTCGTTGAGCCCGGGCAGGCAGCCCATGCGCCGCCGTCGCAGGCGGGGCACGAGCCGCCGACGACAGATCCGCTCGCTCCGGTCCCACGCTGCGCGGTCCGGGGCGCAATCACGGAGGCACGCGCATTGCCACATGCGGTGCGATAGCGTCCGACTTGCTCATCACCCATCCGCTGCGATGATTTCAGAAGCGGTCGCCGATGCGCAGATTTGCCCGCCGCATCGTCGCGATTCCGCAGTTCGCCATGCGAACTCGCCTCGCTCCAATGAGGGTTCATGGACAATGTCCGCCTCCACGAAATGCGCTAAACTTGCCCAGGTAGGACAACTTCGCAGATCGTAGCGAGGGCCGTACGACGTAGGAAGGGGCAACGGCAGATACGCGCTGATCGGGGCCAGGACAGGGACTGCCGGTGTTGTCCGTCACCGCGCTGGAATACGGGCTGATCGCCTCGCAACTCTAGCCGGCGCACGCCGGATTCAGCGGGGAGCGAACAGAATCTCGCGCCCGCGATAGGCGAACCAGGCGCGGTGCGTGTCGAGAAAATCGGCGCCGAGAATCACATCGGCGTCGTCCAGATGCAGCGGCGCCACGACCAGGACCGGCTGCGCCCAGGTCAGGCCCGCGACCTCCAGCCGATCGAACCGATGCAGGCGCAGTCCGCCGGTGACATGGCCGATGCCATGCGCCGAGACCTCCGGATCCTGCCGCAGCGCCGCGGCATCGAGCCCCAGGCGGGCAGCGGCATCGGCGGCGATGAAGCTGGCCTGCGCGCCGGTATCGACGAAGGCCGGCAGCGTCTGGCCGCCGATGCGCACGTCGAAGACCAGATGCCGGCGCAATGAGACATGCGCGGGCGTGCCATGCGCCGGCTGGTTCCACGGCAGGATCGGGGCGGCGCAGTCGCCCGGCGCGTACAGCGTCAGCGTCCGGCCGCTCATGTCGATGTCCAGATCGAAGGCGTCCAGCACGTCCCCGCCCAGCAATCCGTCCGCCGGCTGCCCGCCATGCGTGGCCAGGGACACGTCGGCCACCAGCGCGAAGAACCCCGACATCGCCAGCCCCCCCACCGTCACGCGCTTGGGGTGCACCTCACCGGTGGCAACCGCGCCGCCGAAGCCGGCGACGATGTGGCTGTAGGTGTCGTGCCGCTGCAGCCCGAGCCGCGCGGCCGCCGCCGTGCGCAGCAGCGTGCGCTCGGCGCCGGTGTCGAGCAGGAGGCTCGCCGCCCCGCCATCGAGCGTCATGGGCACGAACATGCTGCCGTGCTCGACCTCCAGCGCGATGCGGGCGCGCTCCACAGGCCGGCACCCCTCCGCCGCCTGTGCCCCGGCCAACGTCGCGGCACAGAGCAACGCGGCCAGCAGGCCCGTTCCCAGGATGGCGCGCGAGGCGGATCGCCCGGTCACACCACGTTCTTCTCCCACATCGGCCGGTTCTCGATCAGCCGCTGCCAGCCCAGCGGCGACAGATCCAGCGTGGTGAACCCACCATCGGCCACGAGTTCGGACACGCCCCGCCCGGTCGCCGGCGAGTGCTGCATGCCGTGGCCGGAAAAGCCGGCGGCGAACACCACGTTCGGGACCGCCGGGTGCCGGCCGACGATGCCGTTATGGTCGAACAGGTTGAGTTCGTAATACCCGGCCCAGGACGAGGAAATCTTCACCGATTCGAACGCCGGCACCCGCGCGGCCAGCGCCGGCCAGACAAAGTCGAAAAACATGTCCTCCGTCACGTCCAGCGGCGGCTCGTCCGGGTCCGGTTCGTCCTCACCCGGCGAGCGGCCGCACAGGAAAAATTCGCCCTCCTGGCGGAACCAGTTGCCGGTCGGGTCGATCACCAGCGGGCAGCGCGGCAGTTTCTCGCGGCACGAGATCACGTACACCATGCGCTTGCGCGGCACGATCGGCATGTCGATGCCCAGCAAACCCGCCACCTTGCCCGACCACGCGCCGGCCGAGACCACCGCCACGTCGCAGTCCAGCACGCTGCCGTCGGCCAGCCGCACGCCTGTCACCGCCTCGCCCGCGCGGACGAAGCCGGTGGCTTCCTGCGCCACGTAACGCACCCCGAGCGAGCGCGCCCGCCGCCGCATCGCCTGCAACATCGCGGGTCCGTCGAACGAGCCTTCGCCGCTCGCGCCGAACGCGCCCGCCGCCAGCCCTTCGGTCGCGATCCACGGGAATTTGTCCGCGATGCCGGCGGGGTCGAGCAGTTCGAC
Source organism: Pseudomonadota bacterium (assembly GCA_021808185.1). Lineage (GTDB taxonomy): Bacteria > Pseudomonadota > Alphaproteobacteria > Acetobacterales > Acetobacteraceae > CAJCJG01. The sequence continues at coordinate 5,134 of JAKBCB010000135.1, read as the reverse complement.
ATCAGCGCCCTCGTGGCGTTGCAACGCCACGTTTTCGCGCAGCACGCCCTCGCCGGCCGCGCTGGCCAGGAACAGGTAGCCGTGCTCCTTGAACGCGAGCAGCGGCGCATCCCCATCCACCGCCAGCGCCCGGCCCGCGTCGCGGATGAATTCCAGCCCGTATTGCGACATCCGAATGCTGACGGGCGTGGAGAATTGCTGGCGGATGCCGCTTGCCGAGAGCATCGACGATGCGCGGGCGTAGGTCGGGTCGCGCTCGACCACGGTGATCTCGCCGCGAAATCCGGGATGGGTGGCCAGATGGTAGGCGGACGAGCTGCCGATGGCGCCGCCGCCGACGATAACGACTTTCATGCGTGCCTCTGATCTCGCCCGCGCCAACAGCGGGCCGCCCGACTGTTCCAGCCCGCGCCCGCGCGCGCAACCCCGGCCAGGCGTTGCCAATTATGTCTAGACATAGTAAACGAGCCACCCGCTTGATGCCGCGCGGCTTGTGCAGTGTGATCGTCCAACGACCGGAACCAGACCGAGGAGAGGCAGAATGATCCTTCCCCCAGCGGCGTCGCGCCGCACCGTGCTTGCCGCCGGCCTTGCCGGCGCGGGCATCGCCATTGCCGGCATCCGCCCGGCGCGCGCGGACACTCTGGCCGAGGTCAAGGCACGCGGCGAACTTGTCTGCGCCACCGAAATGGAATTCGCGCCGTTCGACTTCCTGGTGAACAACGAATACACCGGCGTCGATCGCGACCTGATCGATGAGGTCGGCAAGGACCTCGGCGTGAAGGTCAAGTATCTCGACCTGCCCTGGACCAGCGTGCTCCCCGGCCTGGAAGCCAGGAAGTTCGACTTCGTGATCGCGCCCGTGACCATCACCATCGAGCGGATGAAGCGCTATTCGTTCACCGTGCCGATCGCGGAGGCGACCGTCGCGCTGATGAAGCGCGCCGACGACAAGTCGATCACCAAGCCCGAGGATCTGGCCGGCAAGACGGCGGGCGGCCAGAAGGGCACGGCCCAGGTCGCGCAGCTTGCCGAATTCTCCAAGACCCTGCCCAAGCCGATCACCATCAAGGAATACGTGGACAACAACCAGTCCTACGCCGATCTCGCGGCCGGGCGGCTCGATGCCTCGGTGAACTCGCTGCCCAATCTCGGCTATGTCGTCTCCAAGCGGCCCGAGCAATTCGCGCTGGTGCTGCCGCCGTTCGGCAAGCCCTCGTACTATTCCTGGGTCGGCCGTCTCGGCAAGGAGGACCAGTCGCTGACCGATGCGATCAGCGCCTCGCTGGTGAAAATGCAGGAGGACGGGCGGTTGGCGACGATCCAGAAGAAATGGTTCGGCCAGTCCTTCGCCCTGCCCAAGACCGTGCCGACGCCGAGCCTCTGAGACAAGCGGCCCGGCGCCACCGCGCGGCGCCGGGCGCATTCGCCCGCGATGAAACTGCAAGCGGCCCTCGACGCGCTGCCCTATCTGCTGTCGGCCGCTGGCACGACGCTGTGGATTTCGCTTGCCGGCATCGCGCTGGGGCAGGTGCTCGGGGCCTGCGTGCTGCTGGCCCGCACGGCCCGTAGCCCCGCGTTGCGCCGCGCGGGGGCGGTCTATGTCAGCTTCTTCCGCGGCGTGCCGCTGCTGGTGCAGTTGCTGCTGATCTACTACTTCCTTCCCTATATCGGCATCGACGTGCCGCCGCTGGTCGCCGCCATCGGCGCGCTGGGCCTTGCGTCCGGTGCCTATGTCAGCGAGATCTTTCGCGGCTCCCTCGCCGCCATTCCGCGCGGGCAAGCCGAAGCGGCGCAGGCGCTGGGCTTCTCCTCCGCAACCGTCTGGCGGCGCATCCTGCTGCCGCAGATGCTGCGCATCTCGACCCCGGCGCTGGTCAACGAACTCATTCTCCTGCTCAAGGCATCGTCGCTGATCTCCGTCGTCGGCGTCACCGAACTCACCCGCACCAGCCACAGCTTCGCCGCCGCGACCTACCGGCCGTTCGAGATCTACATCACCGCAGCCCTGATCTATCTTGCCATGAACCTCGCTCTGGCGGCCCTGGGCGCCGTGCTGGAGCGGCGGCTGGCGGCGGCGGGCTGAACGATGGATGTCTCCCTGTTCCTGCATTACGGCCCATCGCTGGCAAGCGGCCTCGGCGTGACCTTGCTGTGCTGGGCGGCGGGCGCGGCGCTGGGCGTGGTGCTGGGCTTTGCCATCGCGCTGCTGCGCCGCCTGCCGGTGCCGCCGCTGCGCTGGCTGCTGCGGGCGCTGATCGAGATCGTGCGCGGCACGCCGTTCCTGGTGCAGCTATATCTGCTGTACGATGGCGGCCCCGCCATCGGGCTGCGGCTGGCCGACATCCCCACCGGGATTCTTGCGCTGGGCATCTACGGCAGCGCCTATTTCGCCGAGATCTTCCGCGCCGGCTTCGACTCTGTTCCGCAAGGCCAGATCGAGGCGGCGCTGAGTCTCGGGCTTTCGCGCGGCGCGATCCTGTGGCGCATCCGCGTGCCGACGATGCTTGTCGCCATCGTTCCCGCGCTGACCAACATGCTCATCATTCTGAGCAAGGAGGTCGTCGTGCTCTCCGTCATCGCCGTACCGGAACTGATGTATCAGGTGCAGAGCATGGCCGCCGAAACCTTCGCCGCGTTCGAGACGATTCTCGCCTTGGCGTTGCTGTACTGGCTGATGGTCGAACTCGTCGCCCGCCTCGGCCGCGCCGCCGAACGCCGCGCGACGGCATTCCTGAGGGCGGCATGACCGACGTGGCAATGGTCGAGATGCGCGGCGTGGCCAAGACATTCGGCGCGTTGCAGGTGCTGCGCGACATCGATCTCACGGTGCAAACGTCCGAGGTGGTGTGCCTGATCGGGCCGAGCGGATCGGGCAAGAGCACGCTGCTCCGCTGCATCAATTTCCTGGAGCCTTACGACGCCGGCGAGGTGCGCATCGAGGGCCGCCTGATCGGCTATACCGAGACCTCGCCGCGCCGCCCGATGCCGCACCATGCGTTGCAGAAGATGCGCCGCGCCATCGGCATGGTGTTCCAGCACTTCAACCTGTGGCCGCACATGACGGCGCTGGAGAACGTGGCCGAAGCCCTTGTCCGCGTCCGGGGATTTTCGCGCACGGATGCCACGGGCCGGGCGCGGGCGATGCTGGCGCGCGTGGGGCTGGCGGAAAAGGAAAAGTCCTATCCCGCGCGCCTGTCCGGCGGCCAGCAGCAGCGCGTCGCCATCGCGCGGTCGCTGGCGATGGAACCGCGCCTGATGTTGTTCGATGAGCCGACATCCGCGCTCGATCCGGAACTGGTCGGCGAGGTATTGCAGGTGATGCGGGATCTGGCGGCGGAAGGCATGACGATGATCGTGGTGACGCACGAAATGGGCTTCGCCGCCAGCGTGGCCGACCGCATTGCCTTCCTCGACCACGGCCGCATCGTCGCCAGCGGTAGCCCGCGCGCGGTGCTGCACGAAAGCGAGGAGCCGCGCGTGCGGCAATTCCTGCAAACCTATCACGAGCGGAACAGTTTCTGATGTCCCAGTCCCCGCGCCTGATCGACGCCGCCGCGACCCGTGCGGCACTGCCAATGCCCAAGCTGGTCGATGCGCTGCGCGCCGCCTTCGTCGCCGGCGCCGAAACACCGCTGCGCCACCGCCATGCGCTGCCAGAAGGGGCTTCGCTGCTGCTGATGCCATCGTGGCAGGGCCGCGCGGCCCTGGGCGTGAAGATCGTCACGGTGTTCCCCGGCAACGGCGCGCGCGGCCTGAATGCCGTCTCCTCCACCTATCTGCTCTGCGATGGCGAGACCGGGCAGCATCTGGCCATCATCGACGGCAACGAGATCACCGGCCGCCGCACTGCCGCCGCATCGGCGCTCGCCGGCCACTACCTCGCGCGCGCCGATGCGTCCCGCCTGCTGATCGTCGGCAGCGGCCATGTCGCGGGAATGATGGCGGAAGCCTGGGCGGCGGTGCGCCCGATCTCCCAGATCACCGTCTGGAATGTCCGCCGCCCCGGTGCCGAGCGTCTGGCCGCGCAGTTGCAGTTGGCAGGCTTCAACGCGGCGGCGGCCGACGATCTGGAAGGCGCGGTGCGGGATGCCGACATCGTCAGTTGCGCCACGCTCTCGCAAACCCCGCTGGTGCGCGGCGCGTGGCTGCGCCCGGGCACGCATGTCGATCTGGTCGGCGCTTACATGCCGACGATGCGCGAGGCGGACGACGACGCGGTGCGCATGGCGCGGGTGTTCATCGACACCGATGCGGCGCTGGCCGAAGCCGGCGACATCGTGCAGCCGCTCGCCTCCGGCGCGCTCGCGCGGGACGCCATCGCCGGCACGCTGTTTTCGTTGTGTCGCGGCGAGGTGCAGGGCCGGCGCGACGCGGTGGAGATCACCCTGTTCAAGTCGGTCGGCAGCGCCATCGAGGATCTGGCGGCGGCCTCCCTGGTTGTCGGGGGGTGATACCTCTCGCCGGGCGGGACAGCCGTCCCTCCCTGGCGCGCCTGCCGCCTAGTTCGGCGGCCCATCGTGCGTGCAGTCAACCGCCGTGCTCACCTTGCCATTGTCCACGAACCCGACCTGGATCGTCGGTCGGCCATAGAGACCCTTGGCGAAATAGGCGATCTCGGTCTTGTCCCGCTTCGGACCGTACGGCCCGTCGATCGCGATCATGGTGTCGCCCTGCATCCGGTACACGCCGGCATCGTTCGGCTGATCGGGCGCGGCGTAGCGGTGATCGTCGAAGATCCAGATATAGCCCTCGAACTGCCCGACCCGACTGATCGCGCTGCTGAACGCGCCGCCTGCGGCAATCACGGCTGCGGCCGAGGAGCAGGTGTAGCGGCCGATCGGCATGACCCCAGGCTTGCCCCAGCTCACGCCCGGCGTTGGTTTCGGCGGATGGAGCTTGTTGGCGCAGAACGTGCGCCCGTCGCCTTCCTTGAGGCCGAACATCATGATCAGGCCCGCGTTCTGCGCGGCCTGTCGCGTGTTGTCGTAATCCGTCATCGCGCCGACGCAATCGCCGGCTGCGCGCTCGGCCTCGGCCTGCGCGAACAGCGCGTCGGCGCATTGATGCGACTGCGGTCCGCTTGCCTCCCAGTTGCCTTGGCAGGCGGCCGGCGTGCCGCGTCCGCTCGGGT
>JAKBCB010000134.1 GCA_021808185.1 Pseudomonadota bacterium | reverse complement strand
GCCGGCGCCGAGACGATCCTGCGCCGTGCGCAGGCAACGGCGGAGGAGCGCGGCAGCGGCCAGATCGGCCTGTTCGGCGGCGGCGCGCCGGAGAAGCTGCGCCTGCCCGATCTGCCCGCCTGGGCGCCGATGGACGAACTCGCTTACGAGGCCGAGGCCGTGGGGTTCCACCTCACCGCGCATCCGCTCGACGCCTACGCGCAATCGCTGCGCCGGCTCGGCGTGGTGCCGAGCAACCAGCTTGAGCATCGCGCGCAGGGCGGTGCCGCGCGGGTCAAACTCGCTGGTTCCATCATCAACACCAAGCAGCGCATCACCCGCACCGGCAGCCGCATGGCCTGGGTGCGGTTGTCCGATGGCGGCGGCTCCTACGAAGTCACCATGTTCAGCGAAGTGCTGTCCCGCGCCGGCGATCTGCTGCGCGAGGGCACGTCGGTTCTCGTCACCGCCGACATCCGCCTGGAAGGCGAGGCGCTGCGCATCACCGCCAACGACATCACGGCCCTCGATCAGGCGGCGGCGCAGGCCGGCGCGGGCATGCGCGTCTGGCTGGAAAAGACCGAAGCCGTCACGCATATCCGCGACCTGCTGGGCCGCGAGGGGCGCGGGCGTGGCCGCGTCGTGCTGATCCCGCGCCTGAACGAGCAACAGGATGTGGAAATCGCCCTTCCCGGCGGCTTCAATGTTTCACCGCGCCTGTTGCAGGCCACCAAGGTGCTGCCGGGCGTGGAGCGCGTGGAAGACCTGTAGAGGGGAACAGAAACATGCCGCGTCCGCTCATTGCCGACGACCCGCTGCTCGCCGAGGCCCGCCTCGCCGCCACGCGCGCCTATGTGCCCTATTCGCGCTTCCGCGTCGGGGCTGCGCTGGCCGGGCCGTTCGGCGTGATCCGTGGCTGCAATGTGGAGAACGCGAGCTACGGGATGGCGATCTGCGCCGAGCGCACCGCCATCGTCAGCGCCGTCGTCGCCGGCCACCGCCGGTTCGACCGCATCGCCATCTCGCTGCCCGACTCGCCCCCAGGCTCCCCGCCCACCGCCTTCATGCCCTGCGGCGCCTGCCGGCAGGTCCTCGCCGAGTTCGTCGGCCCGGATTTTCCGGTGCTGATCGACGGCGTCGGCGAGTTCCGCTTCGACGAGATTTTTCCCTACCCGTTCGTGCTTCCCGAGGAGCGTTCGGACTCGTAACGCCGGTCAGCCCGAGAAGAACCGCTCGTTCAGCGTGTCGAACGCCTTCTGGAACACGTTCTCGTGGATGTCAGGGATCAGCCGCACATCGTCGTTGGCCGAAGCGACCCAATCCGCCGTCCACACCGCGAGCGTGCGGTTGCTGGCCGTGATCGGGTGCAGCGCCAGGGCCGCGTGGTAGTTCATCCACGGCATCGGGCTGTCCTCGATCAGGTAGCGGAAGGCGAAATCCGCGTCGTTCAGGTAGGTCAGCCGCTCCAGGATGCGCCCGTCGCCGAACAGGAAGTCGCGCACGCCGGAGATTTTGTCCGCGCGCACGTCCCCGCGCATCTTCATGTCGCGAATGTCGGGGTGCCAGTCGCCCATGCCGATGAAGTCGCGCACGCGCGCCCACACCGCCTCGCGCGGGGCGTTGACCTCGGATGAGCAGAACACCTTGGCCGGCCGCCAGCCATCCCAGCGCACCGTGCCGGGCGGCGGCTCGGCGCCCGCGCATTTGGCGGCCAACGCGGCGAGTCCGGCCTCGAACACCTGCGCCCGCATCACCGGCGCGGTCTCGCCCTCGTGGCCGGGGAGGTCGGTGAACGAGGCACTCCATTGCACGAAAGTGCGATCGCCCGCCGTCACCGGAATCAGATCGATGGTCGCGCGATGCTCGGTGATCGGGAACAGCGGTTTGACGAAGCCGTAACTGACCATGTAGCGCGAATCGTCCAGCGCCAGCAGCCGCTCGCTGCATGCCGCCCCGCCCTCGACCGAGATGATGCGCACGCAGCCCACCGTATCCGCATCGAGCGCGTCCTCGATGCTGCTGCCCACCACGCCTGGCAGCCAGTTCGGCAATCCGTCGAAATCGCGGATGACGCGCCACACCGCTTCCACCGGCGCGTCCACGATGATGCTGGCATAGGCTTTCGCCATGTTTCTTCTCTCCCTTTTGCCGGCGCCGCGATCAGGTGGCGGACATCCGCTTTTCCATGAACACGCTCAGCGGGTCCGGCCCGTACGGCGCAAACGCGTCGCGCTCCGCGAACCCGGCGCGATGATACAGTTGCAGCGCCGCGCCATTGTGGATGCCGGTCTCCAGTTGCAGCAGCGTGATCCCCTCCTGCCGCGCCACCGCCTCCAGCGCTGCCAGGATCGCCGCGCCCACGCCCAGGCCGCGCGCCTGTGCGGTGACGAACATGCGCTTGATCTCGCCGCTCGGCGGATGCCGCCGCAGCGCCCCGCAGCCCACCGCCGCCCCGTCCAGGCGCGCGACGAAGAAGCGCACGCCTTCGGCGACCAGATCTTCCGCGCTCACCAGATGGTTGCTCCTGGGTGGGTAAAGCGCGTTGGCAAACGCGTCGGACTGGCGCAGCAACGCGCGGATATCTTCGGCCAGCGGCGATTCCTCGGTGACGGTGACGCGTTGTGTCATCGCCGCACGATCCCCTTGAAGCGCCGCGTCTGTTCGGTCAGCGCGACTTCGGTCGGCAGCCGTTCCATGCTGGAGGCGCCATAGAACCCGTGGATGCCGTCGCAATGATCCAGGATGTATTGCGCGTCCTCCGGCATGGCGATCGGCCCGCCGTGGCACAGCACGATGACGTCCGGCCGCACCTTTCGCGCGGCCTCGGCGATGGCGTCGATGCGCGGCACGCAATCGGCCAGCGTCAGGGCCGTGCCCGCGCCGATGGCCCCGCCCGTGGTCAGCCCCATATGCGCCACGACGATGTCCGCCCCCGCCCCGGTCATCGCGGTGGCTTCGTCCGGGTTGAACACGTAGGGCGTGGTCAGCATGTCCTTCTCACGGGCCAGTCGCACCAGATCGACTTCCAGTCCGAAGCCCATCCCGGTTTCCTCCAGCCCGACGCGGAACGTGCCGTCCATGATGCCGACCGTCGGGAAGTTCTGAATGCCGGAAAGCCCGATCGCCTTCAGGTGATCGAGGAAGTGGTCGAAATGGCAGAACGGGTCGGTGCCGTTCACCCCGGCCAGAACCGGTGTGTGCCGCACCACGGGCAGCACCTCGCGCGCCATGTCCACCACGATCTCGTTGGCGTTGCCGTAGGCGAGCAGGCCGGCGAGCGAGCCGCGCCCGGCCATGCGATAGCGGCCGGAATTGTAGATCACGATCAGGTCGATGCCGCCGGCTTCCTCGCATTTCGCCGAAAGCCCGGTGCCCGCGCCGCCGCCCACGATGGGGATGCGCCGGGCCACCATGTCGTGGAACTTCTCAAGCAGGACGCTACGGGCGATGGCGGGCATTGCTTCAGGCCTCGGCGATGATATCGGAAAAATGTTCGGCCAGTGCCTCGGCAAAGGCGGGATCGTTCAACGCATGCGGCACGCGCAACATGCGGCGGCGCGGCGTCTGCGCAACGGTTGCTTCCAGCGCCGCGAACAGCGCGGCGTCGGCGGCCGGATCATGGAACGGCTGTCCCGGCGCGTCGAGCAACGACACGCCGCCCTCCGGCAGCAGGAACCGCACCTGGCCTTCCATGCGGTTCAGCCGCTCGCCGATCCAGCGCCCCATCGCGGCATTCTCGTCCGGCGTCGTGCGCATCAGGGTGACATGCGGATTATGGACGTACAGGTTCCGCCCGCGGTACCGCTCCGGCACCGTCGCCATGGCGCCGAAATTCACCATGTCGAGCGCGCCGACCGAGCCGACATAGGGTAGTCGCCGGCGGATGATGGCGCCGAACCGGTCCTCGGTGCAGGGAAACACGCCGCCGAACAGCAGGTCGCAGATTTCCGTGGTCGTCACGTCGATCACGCCCGCGAGCAACCCGCTATCGGCCAGCTTCTCCATCGATTGCCCGCCGGTTCCCGTGGCGTGGAACACCAGACAGTCGTAGCGGCGGCCCAGCAGGTCCGCCACCCGCGTCACGCACGGCGTGGTCACGCCGAACATGGTCAGGCCGATCGCCGGCTTCTCGTCCGGGATCTGCGGCACCTCGCCCGACACCATGCCCGCCATCGCGTGCGCGGCATTGGCCAGGATCACGCGGGAGATGCGGTTCAGGCCCGCGACATCGGTGACGGAGTACATCATCGCGATGTCGCTCGGCCCCACATATGGCGCGACGTTCGATGACGCGACGGTCGAGACCATCAGCTTCGGCACGCCCACCGGCAGCGCCCGCATCGCCTGCGTGACCAGTGCGGTGTTGCCGGAGCCGCCAAGCCCGATCAGCCCGGCCAGATCGTCGCGCCCGCGCACGAAGATTTCGAACGCCTCCGCCATGGCCGCGACCGCGCTGCCCCGGTCGCCGGTGAACACGGCGGCCGCGCCGCCGGGATGGTGCGCCGCGACCTCGGTCGCCGAGATATCGCCGCCGCCCGCCGCGCGCGTGGATAGATCCACGATCACCGCCGGCACCCCGCGCGCCGCGATCCGCGCCTTCACGTAGGCGAGTTCCGGCCCCTTGGTATCGCAGGTGCCCGCGACATAGACGCGCTTGCCGACCATTTCCCCTCCGGCGCCGCTTAGTTGGACGATAGCGCCGCCCTCGGCCGCACGATAGGCGCGCGGCGGCGGCGCTACCCCGCCTCCGTCAGCACCGCATGCACGAGAGCCGAAAGCCGCTCCACCAGCGGGTCCTCGATGCCCAACCCGCGCAGCCCATGCCAGGTGCGGAACAGATATTCGGCGGAACTGCCCAGCTCTCCGGCGGCGGTGGCCAGGCGCCGCACCACTTCGGCCTCCGTCAGATCGCCCTCGTAGCCGTGGCAGTCCTCGCCGATGGTGAAGGCCAGCGCATGGCCGAACGGCGCGCCCGCCCTGTCGCGCACCTCCAGCCAGCGCGGCACATAGCCCGCCGTGACCATCTCGCGCCGCCACAGCACGTCCAACTCGTGCTCCAGCCCGTCCTCGGCCACGCGCAGCGCCTGCCCGGCGCATTGCCCGCCGGCGCGCAGGCCCAGCAGCAGGCCGGGGTTGTCGTGCGTGCCGCGCCCGACCTTGGTGCCGAGGCAGAACGCCCGGTGCCAGCCGTGGACCTCGGCCACCCGTCGCGCGCCGACATGGATCGTCGGGTTCCACAGCAGCGAGCCGTAGGCGAACAGCCACACCCCGTCGCCATGCTCCGGCCGCTCGGCGAGGGTGGCCATCAACGAGGCATGGCGTTCCGCGTCGGTCAGCACCCGCACGTCCGGTGTGGCGCGCGCGATAAGTTCGCCGAGCCCGCCTTGCAGCAGCATCTCGCGCGTCAGCCGTGGCGGCGCGGCATCGCTCATCGGGCGGGTCCGCTCAGGGTTTGGCCTGCCGCGCCAGCAGGTCGCGGATTTCCTCCAGCAGCACCTCGCCACGCGGTGGCGGCGGGGGGGCGGCCGGGGCTTCCGGCTTCTTGCGGTATAGCGCGCTCAGCCCCCGCACCAGCCAGAACACCGCGAAGGCGACGATGACGAACTGGATCACCGCGTTCAGGAACAGGCCGACATTCAGCGTCACCGCGCCGGCCGCCTTCGCCGCTTCCAGCGTCGGCTGCGAGGGGCCTTTCAACGTGATGAAGATGTTGCCGAAATCGATGCCGCCGATGAGCAGCCCGATGATCGGCGTGAACAGGTCCTTCACCAGACTGTTGACGATACTGGTGAACGCCGCGCCGATGATGATACCGACGGCGAGGTCCACCACGTTGCCGCGCATGATGAACGCCTGGAATTCCTGCAGCCACGCGGGCTGCCGGACCTCGAGCTTCGGAACCGCCATCGGTTTTCCCTCCAATGTCTCGATCGTTGCCGACGTTAGCCTTAGTATCGCTTGCGTTGCCATAGCCGAGCGGGGTTTCGCGTGGGGATCTGGCGAATCCGGCCGTGGTGGGGACTGCTGGCGGCGCCGGTGGCGGTGGCATTGCTCGCGCTCGCCCTGGACCGTGCCTTCCCGCCCAACCTCGCGCGGGTCCGGGCGGTGGGAACCGAGGTGGTGGACCGCCAGGGTCGCACCGTGGCGCTGCTGCCGGCGCCGGGCGGTGTCTGGCGCTTCGCCACCGAAGCCGATGAGGTCTCGCCCGCGTTCCTCGATCTGCTGATCGCCACCGAGGATCGCGCCTTCTGGCATCATCCGGGCGTCAACCCGGTGGCGCTGGCGCGGGCGCTGGCGCAGGACGTGGTGGCCGGCCACGTCGTCTCCGGCGGCTCCACGCTCACGATGCAGGCCGCCCGTCTGCTCGAACCGCGCCCGCGCACGGTGCGCGCCAAAGTCATCGAGATCTTTCGCGCGCTGCAACTGGAGGCGCATTTCTCCAAGCGCGAGATTCTGGGCATCTGGCTCACCCTCGCGCCCTATGGCGGCAACCTCGAAGGTGTGCGCGCCGGCGCGCTCGCTTGGTTCGGCACCTCGCCGCGCCTACTGGAGCCGGCACAGGCGGCGCTGCTCGTCGCCATCCCGCGCCGCCCCGAAGCCCTCCGCCCGGACCGCCACGCGGCGCGCGCGAGGCTCCTGCGCGACCGCATTCTCGCGGCCAACGGGATCGGCGACGCGCCGGATGTGCCCACCGCGCGCGTGAAGCTGCCGCGCCACGCGCCGCAGGCGGTCGCCGGCTTCGCGGGGCCGGCGCGCGTGGCCACCACGCTCGATCTGCCGCTGCAACAGGCCGTCGAACGGCTCGCCGCCGAGCGCATGGCCACATTGCCGGAGCGGGCGTCCCTGGCGCTGCTGATCGCCGACGCCTCCTCCCGCGAAATCCGCGCCATCGCCTCCGGTGCCGGGTTTCTCGATCTGTCGCGCGCGGTGCGCTCGCCCGGCTCGGCGCTGAAGCCGTTCATCTACGCGCTGGCCTTCCAGGACGGGCTGGCGGGGCCGCAAACGGTGCTGGACGACACGCCGCGCCGCTTCGGCCATTACGCGCCGGAGGATTTCGATCACGGATTTGCCGGCGAAGTCACCGCCGCGGAGGCGCTGCGCCGGTCGCTGAACCTGCCGGCGGTGGCGTTGCTGGACCGGGTGGGGCCGATGCGCTTCGCCGCCGTGCTGCAAGCGGCCGGTGTGAAATTGCGGCTTCCGGCGGGGGCGGACCCGTCGTTGCCGCTGGCGCTCGGCGGCGCCGGCATCACGCCGCGGCAGATCGCGGGCCTGTATGCCGCCTTGGCCACCGACGGCGCCGCGTCGCCGCTGATCCTGCGGCCGCAGGACCGGCAGCCGCCGCGCGCCTTCCTGGACCCGCGCGCCGCCGCCGCCGTCGCGGGGGTGCTGACGCAGCCGTTCCCCGGCAGCACCGCAAGCGGCGTCGCCTGGAAGACCGGCACCAGCTGGGGCGGGCGCGACGCCTGGGCGGTCGGGTTCGACGCGCGCCATGTCGCCGCCGTCTGGATCGGCCGGCCGGATGGTACGCCGCTGCCGGGCGCCACTGGGCGCGGCCTCGCGGTGCCGGTGTTGTCCCGCCTGTTCGACCTGCTGCCGCCCGCGCCGCGCGCCACCCCCGAGCCGATGTGGCCGGAGCCGGCGGCACGGCGCGCGGATGCCTTGCGTCTGCTGTTCCCGCCACCGGACGCGGTGCTGAGCTTCGGCGGCGCGGTGGTGTTGCGCGCGATGGGCGGCCGCCGTCCGCTGACCTTCCTGATCGACGGCGCCCCCATCGCCGCCGACCCGGCGCGGCGCGAGGCGGCGTGGCTGCCGCCCGCCACCGGCTTCTACCGCGTCACCGTGCTCGACGCCGAAGGCAGCGCGGCGCGGGCTTCCGTGCGGATTAAAAACGAAAACTGACTCGCGCGGGCCGTTGCGACGCCGTGACGCGCGCGCCTAGTATGTCTAGGCAATAATAACCGGCCGAGAACCGAGGTGGCGCGTGCGGGCAAGGGTGGCGGCGCCTCCGGGCGTGGTGCTGGCGGAGCGGGATCTGGCTCCCGCCGCTGGCGTCGAGTGGCCGACCGTCGCGCTCTGCGCTGTCATCTACGGCGGCTGGCTGGCGCTGACGTGGGTCCATGCCGCGTTGCCGGCGTGGCTGGTGTTTCCCGGGCTGGCGTGGCTGGTGGCGTGGCACGGCTCGCTGCAACACGAAATCCTGCACGGCCATCCGACACGCAGCCGCGCCATCAACGACGCGATCGCTTTCGCGCCGCTGTCGCTGTGGCTGCCCTATGGCATCTATCGCGTCTCGCATCTGCGCCACCACGACGACGCGCGGCTGACCGACCCGATCGACGATCCGGAAAGCCGCTACTGGCTGCCCGAGCAGTGGGAACCGCTGGGCCACTGGGCGCGGCTGCTGTTCATGGCGCAGAACACGTTCCTGGGCCGGCTGCTGGTGGGGCCGGCCTGGATCGTCGGGCGCTTCCTGTATTTCCAGTCGCGCGCGCTGGCCGCGGGCCATCCCGGCGCGCGCCGCGTGTGGGCGCCGCACCTGCTCGGCGCCGCCGCCGTGCTGGCCTGGGTGTGGGGCGTGTGCGGCATGAACCCGCTGCTGTATCTCGCCTTCGTGGTGTATCCGGCCACCTCGCTGATGCTGATCCGCTCCTTCGCCGAGCATCGCGCGGCGGCGGGGGTGCGCGAGCGCATCGCCATCGTCGAGAACGCGCCCGTGCTTGGCCTGCTGTTCCTGCACAACAACCTGCATCTCGTGCATCACGCGTGGCCGGAGATGCCGTGGTGGCGGATTCCGCGCGTCTATCGCGCGCATCGCGAGCGCCTCATCG
>JAKBCB010000133.1 GCA_021808185.1 Pseudomonadota bacterium | reverse complement strand
GCTTGCCAAGCAGGCGGTGAACCGCGCGTTCGAGACGACACTGACCGAGGGCGTGCGCGCGGAACGCTCGTTGTTCCTCTCGCTGTTCGGCACGGCGGACCAGCGCGAGGGCATGGCGGCGTTCGCGGAGAAGCGGAAGCCGAATTTCCGGCTGGGCTGATCCGCCCTGCATGTCACCGCGCGGTCACAGTCGCGGGAAAACCGGCGCCGGTCGCGCGCGGGCGGCGTGCCAGCGAGGCCGGCATCGGCCAGCGTGGTCAACGGGTACCGGGGCGGCGTGCATGTCCCACATTGCATGGCGGCCCCGCTTTGCGCGCCGCGATGCGCCGGCGCTTCCTTGACTCAGTCGGCGCCGGCCAATATGAACCCGTCCCTCGCAGACCCCGGGTGACGTGAGCAACCTGTGGTCCCGCATCTTTCGCATGACGTGATCTGATCGAAGAGAGCCATGGCCAACAACGCATCCGCCACCAAGCGCATCCGCCAGACGGCGGTCCGCACCGAGCGCAATCAGGCGCGCAAGTCCCGCATGCGCACCTTCGTCAAGAAGGTCGAGCAGGCGATCGCCGGGGGCGACAAGGCCGTCGCCGCCGCCGCGCTGCGTGAGGCGCAGCCGGAGATGCAGCGCGCGGCGACCAAGGGTGTGACGCACGCCAACACGGTGGCGCGCAAGTTGTCCCGCCTGTCGGCCCGCATTAAGGCTCTGTCCGCCGGCTGACTTGCTGCTTGCCGGGGCGGCCCGTTCCACGGGCTGCCCGGCAGGCAAGCGCTTACGCGCAGCGCAGGTAATGTCCCGAACCAATAAGGGTTCAGATGGGGCAATAACTCGCGAAAATACTTTAAATCGTTAGTACTGATCGCAACCGATTATAGCATCGGCGACGGTTTCGATTTGACCAACGAGATTGCGATTGCCACGGGGCAGGTTTGGTCGTAATCATTACTCGTCAAACGGCGGCGTTTCGCTGTGGTCCCGTCAACGATCCGATAGTCGGCCCGCGCCTTGTCGCGGGCGAGCGCATTGGCCGCCCGTCCGCGGGCGGCCCAGTATGGGGGGGATTGCGTCCAATGCCAGGGGGCACGCGAGACGGCAGTGACGTGGCTGAACCCACGGCACTCGACGATCCCCAGCTGGTAGCGCAATGGGCCCGCGTGCGCGGCCGCTTGCAGACCGAGGTGGGCGACGTCGAATACCGCACATGGCTCCGCCAGATGTCCTTCGGCGGCGTCGATGGCGACGAAGTCACCGTGCGCCTGCCCACCCGCTTCCTGCGCGACTGGGTGCGCAGCCATTACGGCGACCGGTTGAACGCGCTGTGGAACGCGGAGAACCGTGACATCCGCCGGGTTGACATCCGCGTCGGCGGCACCGCCGAGCAGGGGTTGGCCGAAAGCGTTGTCCTGCCGAGCGAACCGCCGCCTCCGCCGGCGTCCGGCACCGTGCCGGCGGTGGCGGTCGCTGTGGCACCGGCGACGGCGCGCGGCGAGGACCGGGTCGGCGACGGCGCGGCACTGGACCCGCGCTTCACGTTCGACAGCTTCGTGGTCGGCAAGCCGAACGAGTTCGCCTATGCCTGCGCCCGCCGCGTGGCCGAGCAGCCGGCCTGCATCGGCTTCAACCCGCTGTTCCTGTACGGCGGCGTGGGCCTCGGCAAGACCCACCTGATGCATGCGATCGCCTGGGAGCTGACCAGCGGCCATGCCGCGCGCAACGGCCGGCCGGCGTCGGTGGCGTATATGTCGGCCGAGCGGTTCATGTACCGCTTCATCGCCGCGATCCGCAGCCAGGCCACCATGGAGTTCAAGGAGCAGCTCCGCAGCCTGGACGTGCTGATGGTGGACGACCTGCAATTCCTGATCGGCAAGGACGCGACGCAGGAAGAATTCTTCCACACCTTCAATGCCCTGGTGGATGCCGGCAAGCAGATCGTGGTGTCGGCCGACAAGTCCCCGTCCGACCTGTCGGGGCTGGAGGAACGGGTGCGCACCCGCCTCGGCTGCGGCATGGTGGCCGATCTGCACGCCACCACGTACGAGCTGCGCATTTCCATCCTGGAGGCCAAGGCCGCGCGCGCCGGCGTGCCGGTGCCGGCGAAGGTGCTGGAGTTCCTCGCGCACAAGATCACGACGAACGTGCGCGAACTGGAAGCCGCCCTGAACCGGCTGATCGCGCACGCCAACCTGTTCAACCGCCCGGTGACGTTCGAGACCGCGCAAGAAGTGCTGCACGACGTGCTGAAGGCGCACGACCGGCGCGTGACCATCGAGGAAATCCAGAAGCGCGTCTCCGAGCACTGGAACATCCGGCTGACCGACATGTCCTCCGCGCGGCGCGCGCGGGCGGTGGCGCGGCCCCGGCAGGTGGCGATGTATCTGGCCAAACAGCTCACCAGCCGCTCGCTGCCCGAGATCGGCCGCAAATTCGGCAACCGCGACCATACCACCGTGATGCACGCGGTCAGCCGCGTGGCCGAGCTGATGGCGCGCGACGCGGGCTTCGCCGAGGACGTGGAATTGCTGCGCCGGATGCTGGAGAACTGATCGCCAGCCGCGCAACCGCTTTGTGGCACCCCCCCGCCTTGCGGCGGACAGCCCCGTTGCTACACTAGGCGCCCCGAATCACCGGACAGCCTCGCGGGCGGCCCGGGTTATCAGCGTCGGCGGCGCAGTGAGGATACGACCATGAAGTTCAAAGCCGACCGGGCGACGCTGCTCAAGGCGCTGGCGCATGTGCAGAGCGTTGTCGAGAAGCGCAACACCATCCCGATCCTCGCCAACGTGATGATCGCGGCGAAGGATGTGCGCCTGACGCTGACCGCCACCGACATGGAAATCGCCATCGTCGAGGAAGTGCCCGCCACCAGCGTCACCGACGGCGCCTGCACCGCCCCCGCGGCCACGTTGTACGAGATCGTGCGCAAGCTGCCGGAAGGCGCCGATGTGCAGCTCGAACACGCGGGCGCGGATGCGCAGCTCTCGCTGCGCGCGGGGCGCTTCGGCACCAGTCTGGTGGTGCTGCCCACCGACGATTTCCCCTCGATGACGGCCGGCGCCCTGCCCTACCGGTTCTCCCTGCCGGCGCTGGCGCTGCGCGGGCTGATCGACCGCACCCGCTTCGCCATCTCGACCGAGGAAACCCGCTACTACCTCAACGGCATCTATCTGCACGCCGCCGAAAGCGACGGGGTGAAGGTGCTGCGCGCGGTGGCGACCGACGGGCATCGCCTGGCCCGTGTCGAGGAGCCGCTGCCGGACGGGGCGGAGAAAATGCCCGGCGTGATCGTGCCACGCAAAACCGTGGCCGAGGTGCGCAAGCTGCTGGACGAAGTGAGTGGCGATGTCGATGTCGCGCTCTCCGACACGCGCATCCAGTTCAAGATCGGCCCGGTGACGCTCACCAGCAAGCTGATCGACGGCACCTTCCCCGACTACGAGCGCGTGATCCCGCGTGACAACGACAAGGTGCTGCGCGTCGGCAAGAAGGATTTTTCCGACGCGGTCGCCCGCGTCTCGGCGATTTCCTCGGAGCGCTCACGCCCGGTGAAGCTCTCGGTGGGCAAGCAACTGCTCGAGATCTCCGCCACTTCGCCCGAGCAGGGCACCGCGCGCGAGGAACTGGACGGCGAGCGCGTCAGCTACGAGGCGACCCCGCTCGAAATCGGGTTCCAGGCGCGCTACCTGAACGACATCACCGATCAGATCGCGGACAAGGTGGAGTTCCTGTTCTCTGACGGCGCGGCGCCGACCGTGGTGCGGGACGCGGCGGATGCCAGCGCGCTGTATGTGCTGATGCCGATGCGCGTCTGATCCGGCCATGGGCGAGCCCGCGCTGCGGCTCGCGCGGCTGACGCTCAGCCAGTTCCGCAGCTATCCGGCGCTGACGTGGCGGCCCCGTGCTGCCATCAGCGTGCTGCACGGCGCTAACGGCAGCGGCAAGACCAACCTGCTGGAAGCCGTCTCGCTGCTCGTCCCCGGGCGCGGGCTGCGCGGGGCGCGGATTTCCGATCTCGCGCGGCATGGTGCGGACGCGCCCGGCAGCTGGGCGGTGGCCGGGCGGTTCGTGACGCAAACCGGCGAGGTGGACGTGGGCACCGGCACGCCGCCGGAAGGGCCGGCGGAGCGGCGGGTGTTCCGGCTCGATGGCGCGGCCCCGCGCAGCCAGGCGGAGATCGCGGCGCGGATCAGCGCCGTCTGGCTCACGCCGCAGATGGACCGGCTGTTCCAGGAAGGCGCCTCCGGCCGCCGCCGGTTCCTCGACCGGCTGGTCTATGCGCTGGAACCGGCTCATGCGCGCGAGGTGGCCGCGCACGACACCGCGATGGCCGGGCGCAACCGGCTGCTCGCGGGCGGGCGCGTGGACCCGGCGTGGATCGCGGGGCTGGAGGAGCAGATGGCCCGCCACGCGGTGGCCGCGACGGCGGCACGGGCGGGGTTGGTCGCGCGGCTGAATGCAGCGCTGGCCGAAGGGGCCGCCGCCCCCTTCCCGGCCGCGCGCCTGTCGCTCGCCTGCCCGATCGCCGAGCGGCTGGCGGGCGAGCCGGCGCTGGCGGTGGAAGATTGGCTGCGCGCCACGCTCGCGGCCAACCGCGCGCGCGATGCGGCGGCAGGTGGCGCCGCGGCGGGGGCGCATCGCGCCGACATGGCGCTGGCGGACGCGGCCACCGGGCTGGCGGCGGGGCTTGCCAGCACCGGCCAGCAGAAGGCGCTGCTGATCGGCGTGGTGCTGGGCCATGCCGCCCTGCTCGCCCGGGCGCGCGGCTTCGCGCCGCTGCTGCTGCTGGACGAGCCGACGGTGCATCTGGACGCCGCGCGCCGGGCGGCCCTGTTCGCCGCGCTGCTCCGCCTGCCCGCGCAGGCGATCCTGACCGGGGCGGACCGGGAAACCTTCGCGCCGCTGCGCGAGCACGCCGAGGCATGGGAAGTGGTGCCCGGCACATTGCTGCCAGACGCGGACTTCTCAGCACCCGAGGCCAGTGGCGCGGGCAGCGCGATACCTATATAATTCGCAAATCCCGTACCCAACCATCCCCGCTTCACCGGAGTATTCCGCCGGCATGAGTGACACCGCCGCGCCCCCCCCCCAAGACCCGTCCGGGGCGGACGCCTACGACGCTTCCTCGATCTCCGTCCTGCGCGGCCTCGATGCGGTCCGCAAACGGCCGGGCATGTATATCGGCGACACCGACGACGGTTCGGGCCTGCACCACATGGCCTTCGAGATCATCGACAACGCGGTGGACGAGGCGCAGGCCGGCTTCGCCACGCGCTGCGAAGTGACCCTGAACGGCGACGGCAGCGTCACCGTGCGCGACGACGGGCGCGGCATCCCCACCGATATCCACGCCGAGGAAGGCGTCTCGGCCGCCGAGGTGGTGCTGACCCGGCTGCACGCCGGCGGCAAGTTCAACCAGAATTCCTACAAAGTCTCCGGCGGCCTGCACGGCGTCGGCGCGGCGGTGGTGAACGCGCTGTCCGAATGGATGGAAGTGCGCATCTGGCGCGACGGCGCCGAGCATTTCATTCGTTTCCAGCATGGCGACGCGGTGGCGCCGCTCGCCATCACCGGCCGCGCGGCCCGGCCGAGCGGCACGGAGGTCACGTTCAAGCCGAGCGCCGGCACCTTCACCAAGACCGAGTTCGAGCTGCCGGTGATCGAGCGGCGGGTGCGCGAACTGGCATTCCTCAACTCCGGCCTGACCATCGTGCTGCGCGACGAGCGGCACCCGGACGTCACCGAAAGCATCTTTCGCTACGATGGCGGGCTTGTCGCGTTCGTGGAATGGCTGGATCGCGGCAAGACGGCGGTGCTCTCGCCGCCGATCAGCTTTTCCTCGACCGAGCAGGCGCACGGCATCCGGGTGGAGTTCGCGCTGACCTGGAACGACAGTTTCCACGAGACGATGTTGTGCTTCACCAACAACATCCCGCAGCGCGACGGCGGCACGCATCTGGCGGGGTTCCGCCAGGCGCTGACCCGCGTGGTGACGAAATACGCCGAGGGCATGGGCAAGAAGGACTCGCTGGCCCTGGTCGGCGACGACATGCGCGAAGGCATGACGGCGGTGCTCTCGGTGAAGGTGCCCGACCCGAAATTTTCCTCGCAGACGAAGGAAAAGCTGGTCAGTTCCGAGGTGCAGCCGGTGGTGCATGTCTCGGTCGCCGATGCCGTGGGGCATTGGTTCGAGACGCATCCGAAGGAAGCCAAGTCGATCATCCAGAAGGTGATGGACGCGGCAGCGGCGCGCGAGGCCGCGCGCAAGGCGCGGGAACTGACGCGGCGCAAGGGCGTGTTGGATGTCTCCACCCTGCCCGGCAAGCTGGCCGACTGCCAGGAGCGCGACCCGGCGAAGTCCGAACTGTTCATCGTCGAGGGCGACTCGGCGGGCGGCTCGGCCAAGCAGGGACGTGACCGGCGCTTTCAGGCGATCCTGCCGTTGAAGGGCAAAATCCTGAACGTCGAGCGCGCGCGGTTCGACCGCATGCTGGGCAGCGCCGAAATCGGCACGCTCATCACGGCGCTGGGCACCGGCATCGGGCGCGGCGAGCCGGAGCAGGGCGGATTCGATATCGCCAAGGCGCGCTACCACCGCATCGTCATCATGACGGACGCGGACGTGGACGGCTCGCACATCCGCACGCTGCTGCTGACCTTCTTCTTCCGCCAGATGCCGCAACTGATCGAACGTGGCTTCCTCTATATCGCGCAGCCGCCGCTGTACCGCGCCAAGCGCGGGCACGACGAACGTTACTTGAAGGACGATCCGGCGCTGGAACGCTTCCTGCTGGGCAAGGCGCTGGCCGAGACCCGGCTGAGCTACGCCGACGGGCGGGCGTTCGAGGGCGAGGAACTGGACGCCGAGGCAGCATGGCTGCGCGAGGCGGCGGCCCGCGTGCGCCGGCTTGCGGCGGCGGCGCCGCTGTATGTGGTGGAACAGGCCGCCATTGCCGGCGCCCTGACGCCGGACGCGGAGCAGGCGACGGCGGCGGCGCAGGCGCTGGTACAGCGACTCGATGCGCTGGCCGCCCCGTCGGAGCGCGGCTGGAAGGCGGCGGCGGATGCGTCGGGGCTGACGGTCGGGCGCACGGTGCGCGGGGTTGCCGAACGCTACACGCTGGATGCGGCGAGCCTGCGCAGCGCGGAAGCACGCTGGCTCGCGGAACGGACGGCGGCGCTGCGCGGCCGCTTCGCCGAGCCGGCCACGTTGAAACTGGACGCGCAGGAAGCAAGCGTTGCCGGTCCGGCGGCGGCGTTCGACCGCATTCTGGCGCACGGCAGGCGCGGGCTGAGCGTGCAGCGGTTCAAGGGACTGGGCGAAATGAACCCCGAACAGCTCTGGAAAACCACGCTGGACCCGGCGGTGCGCACGCTATTGCAGGTGAAGGTGGGCGATATCGAGGACGCGGGTCTGGTGTTCTCGACGCTGATGGGCGACGTGGTGGAGCCGCGCCGGGACTTCATCGTCGGCAACGCACTCAAGGTCGCCAACCTGGATGTCTGACGGCGGCGGGCGGGAGTTCCGGCTCCCGCCCCCAGGCGAAAGGCCCGGTCGGGCCAGGGATATTATCGAATAGGCATTGAGTGTATTTGTTTTTCGTTTTCTGTCTCGCATTCGCTATTCGTGTGTTGATTGGCATCTATTGCCGAGTATCTTCTTCCTCCGATACGGATCGCTATTGCGAAACTGCTAACATCTCGGTTATATGCTTCCAGGTTTCGCCGGGAGCCGGCGCGGAAAAAGGAAGCGTTAGATGATTCGCAAGAGTCTGGTCGCGGCGGTCGGGTTGGCTGCGATGGCGGCAACCCCGGCGATGGCGAACACCATCAACACGAGCAACCCCGCCTATGCCTGCTCCGCGGGCACCTGCACGCAGAGCTTCAGCACCCCTCTGGGCAGCGGCAACGGCACCGTGCTCGACTGGAAGGGCAGCAGTTCCACGCTCCAGGTCTTCCAGTTGAACCTGTTCAACTCCGCGCTCGGCACGTTGAACTCGGTCAACTTCACGATCAGCTTCACCGGTAACATCACCGGCGGCAGCGTGACGAACACCAGCTCGAACACGCAGAGCTTCACGTTCAAGCAGGACACGCTGGTCTCGGCCGCGAGCACGCTCTCGGCGCTGAACACCGCATTGTCCGCGCTGGCGCTGGATCCGTTCTACACCCTGCCGATCAGCAACCTCGCGTCCGGTGGCACCTTTACGATTCCCGCGGGATCGTACCATGGGAGCGCATCATTGACCTCGCCGCCCACGGCGGCGTCGGACTTCATCGGTACTGGGACGGCCAACGTCGTCCTTTCGACCGCGACGACGGACGGCATCACCTCCGGCGGCGGCAACATTTCCTCGTCGGTCTCCACCTACGCGCTGGCGACGCTGTCGGTGGTGTACAACTACTCGAACCCGGTGCCGGAGCCGATTTCCGCCGCCCTACTGGGCAGCGGGTTGCTCGGCATGGGGCTGATCCGCCGGATGCGCCGCCGCGTCTGATCACTGATCGACGATCCAGCTGCTGAAAGGCCGCCTCGGGGCAACCCGGGCGGCCTTTTTCTGTTGGCGTGGCCCGCCCCTCCCTGCGCGCGCATGCAGGCTGCGGTGGACGTGGAGGACATCGCAGGCCCCGGCCACACCTCCCTGCGCGCGCATGCAGGCTGCGGTCGCCCGCATCCTGTCACCGCCCGCATCCTGCCATCCAATGTGATCGGAACCGCAAATTCTGCTTGCGGTAATACGACCGATCTAGTAATCGATGTCGAAGATCAAACGGGCGGCTGACGCAGCAGAAGGGTTATCGATATGATTCGGAACAGTTTGGTGGCGGCGGTCGGC
>JAKBCB010000132.1 GCA_021808185.1 Pseudomonadota bacterium | reverse complement strand
CGCGCCAGCCAAGCGTGCCGGCCACGATCAGGGCCGCCAGGATGACAATGGCGGCAAACGCGGTGCGCCGCCTCATCGGCCGACCCGTTCGGTCACGGACGCCCCCATGTATTCGGTGCATTCCATGTGGGCGTGGCGGCGGCGATGTCGAGCCGGCGCGGCGCCTACTCCGGCTGCTTGATCGCCTTGCCCTGGTCGGCCGCGCGCCAGAGATACCAGGTGGCTACGCTGCGCCACGGCGCCCATGCTTCCCCGATGGCCGCGAGGTCGCGTGGCTTCGGCTGCGCGTCCAGTTCGTAGAGCAGCCGGTACCCTTCGCGCACGCCGAAATCATCGACCGGAAGAATGTCCTTTCGGCCGAGGGTGGAAATCAGCAGCATCTCGACGGTCCAGCGGCCGACACCGCGAATGCTTGTCAGCCGCTCGATCAGGGCGGCGTCGCTCAGCCGCATGGCGGCGCGGCGGGTCGGCACCACGCCCTCCGCCGCCTTGGTCGCGATATCGCGGATGGCCAGCGTCTTGTTCGCGGAAAACCCGCAGGCACGCATGGTCGCGTCGTCGGTCGAGAGCACCTGCGCCGGCGTCGGGAACGGCACGTCCGGATACAGCGCCACGAATCGAGCCAGGATGGCGCGCGCGGCATTGCCGTGCAGTTGCTGGAAGGCGATGGCGCGCACCAGCGCCTCGTACGGGTCGCGGTCGCGCTCGGTGCTCAAGCGGCATGGCCCGACGCGCTGGATGTGCGCCGCGAAGCGAGGGCAGGTGGATTTCAGGTGGGTGGTGGCGGCGCGCATCCGCGCATCATCTCACCCGATCGCGACCGCCGCCATCCCGATCAGGATGCCGATCACCGCCACCGGCCAGGACAGCCGCCATACCTGCGCGAGCCGCGTGCCGCCGCCGGCGAGTTGCGCGACCACGGCGGTCAGTTGCGGTGCCATCAGCAGGGTCAGGGTGCCGTTCTGCACCGCCGGCAGCACGGCCGGCGCCAGCCCCGCCGCGCGGCCGAGGGCGGATTGCAGCGGCATCATCGCGCTGTTGCCGCCGGTGTTGGTGCCGGTGACGAAGCCGCCCCCGGCCGCCAGCAGCGGCCCCGCGTAGGGCGCCAACCCGCCGGCCACGCCCGCCAGCGCGACCGCGAGCGCCTGCGGGATGCCGGCATTGCCCAGCGTGCGCGCCAGCAGCACGAACAGCAGCAGCACCAGCGCCGTGCGCGGCATCCGCCGCAGCGCCTGCGCCGCCACCATCGCCCCGTCCCGCCGTGCCGCCAGCAGCCCCAGCGCCACCACCCACAGCGCCACCATCGCGTGGTTCAGCGGCAGCGCCGGCAGGTCGGCGAAGGGCTGCAACGACGGCGGATGCGGCCATAGCCGGCTGCCCAGCAGCACGGCGGCCAGCAGCACGTACGCAAACGCCCCCGCCACCGCGCGGCGCCACGCATCGGCGCTGCGCGGCGGCGCCGCCAGCAGCATCCGCGCCGCGAGCAGCGGCCCGGTGGCGAGCAGCCCGCACACCTCCCACGGCACCAGGAAATGCCAACCGATCAGCAGCCCGGCGAGGCCCGCCAGCCACGCCGCCTGGCCGAAGCGTTGCCGCGCCGAGATCGATACCCCGGCCGAGGCCGCAAACCGCCAGAACAGCAACAGCAGGAACGGCAGTGCCGCGGCGAGCTGCACCGCGTTGCGCAGCGCCATCGTCTGCGCCGGAATCCCCGCCAGCGCCGCCCCCACCGCCGTCCCGGGGCCGAGCCCGCCCCAAGGCACGATAATCTGCGCCAGCATCGCAATCGCCGCCGCCGTCGCACCCTCGATGCCGACGCGCCGCAGCGCGCCGATGGCGAACACCGAGCCGACGCCGAAGCCGGTGACGGCCTCGGTGAACGGGCCGAGCAGGAAGGCGCTGTCGAACAGCACCGCCACGCGGTCGCGCGGGGCGGCGGTGGCCTCGCGCTCGGGCCGGGCGATGGCGGCATGGAACAGCAACCCGCCGGCCATCACGCCGACCGGGATCAGCGCCAGCCACAGCCCCTGCGCCGCGCTCGCCAGGGCGAATCCCGGCAGCCCGGCCGCCCCTTGCGGCAGTTCGAGCATGGCGGCGGGCAGGCTCAGCAGGATCGCCAGCGCGCAGGCAGCCACCGGCCCCGCCCGCCCGGAGGCGAGCAGGCCGACCAGCACCAGCAGCGGCAGGGCCTGGATCAGCAGCGTCATGTCGGCACCATGCCGAACCCCGCGCCGCGTCGCGATCCGCTGCCGCGCGCGCAAACGTCATTGCTGCAATGCTTGCGCTCCGACCGCAAAGCGGAGTTACAGTTCCGGCCTTGGCGAGGGCCGTATGCCGCGCATCGTTCGTTCCATCTTCAGCCGTGACGAGGACCAGGACGGGGCGGACCGCCAGACCGCGAGCCTTGCCGGCATGGCGGTGGCGCTGCTGCTGGTGGTGGTCGGGCTGTTCCTGATCCGCGAGCTGCACGCGAAGGGCGCGGTCGAGGATTGCCTGCTCGCCGGTCGCCACGACTGCGACATGATCGTTGCTCTGATGCGTTGATCCGCCGCGCGCCTATTGACGTGCCTCCGATCCATGGGAAGCTGCGCGCAGGCGTGGGCATGCACCCCGCCATGGGGGATGCCGCATGCGAATCGCCGAGATGGACTGGCAGATGGTCGAGGACTGGGCGCGGCACGACGACCGCGCCGTGCTGCCGATCGGCAGCACCGAGCAACACGCCGGCCTCTCGTTGCTGACCGACACGATCCTGGCCGAGCGGATCGCCACCGAAGCCGCGGCCCCGCTGAATGTCCCGGTGTTCCCGGCGCTGCCGTTCGGCGTCGCACCCGCCTTCGCCGCCTTCCCCGGCAGCATCACGCTGCGGGTGGAGACGCTGGCCGTCGTGATGCGCGACCTGCTCGACAGCCTCAAGCGCTCGGGCTTCCGCCGCATCCTGGTGGTCAACGGCCATGGCGGCAATGTCTCGGCCGGCTCGCTCACGCAGGAATGGATGATGGACAACCCGGATTGCCGGGTGCGCTTCCACGACTGGTGGCGGGCGCCGGCCACCTGGGCACGCGTGGTCGCGACCGACCCCAACGCGACGCACGCCAACTGGATGGAAAACTTCCCCTGGACCCGCCTGCCGACCACGCCGGCCGAAGGCGAGAAGCCGATGATCGAGCCGGAGCGCGTGCGCACGCTGCCGCCGTTCGAGGTGCGCACGCTGCTGGAGGACGGCAGCTACGGCGGCCGGCTGGCGCGAAGCGACGCGGAGATGCAGGCGATCTGGGACGTGGCGGTCGCCGAGACGCGGGCGCTTCTCGATGCCTGGTGAGTCGCTGTCCGATGTCGATGCGTGGCTGAGCGACCAGACGCCCCGCCTGCTCGACGAGCTTCTCGCCTTCCTGCGCATCCCGAGCGTCTCCACCGATCCGGCCTATGCCGGCCACATCGCCGAGGCCGCCGATCTGCTGCTGCGGCGGCTGGCCCGGATCGGCATGGACAAGGTGCGGTTGCTGGAAGGCGGCGGGCACCCCAGCGTGTTCGCCGAACGCCTGGACGCGCCCGGCGCGCCGACCATCCTGCTGTACGGCCACTACGACGTGCAGCCGCCGGAGCCGCTGGGGCTGTGGCACTCCCCGCCGTTCGAGCCGACCATCCGCGACGGGCGTATTTTCGCGCGCGGCGCCTCGGACGACAAAGCGCCGCTCTGGATCGCGCTCTCCGCGCTGGAGGGCTGGCTTGCCGTACGCGGCTCGCTGCCCGTCAACGTCAAGGTGCTCCTGGAAGGCGAGGAGGAGAGCGGCAGCCGCACGCTGCCCGAAATCCTCGCGCGGCACGGCGCGCTGCTCGCCTGCGACGTGATGCTGTCGGCCGATGGCGGGCGGTTCCGGGCGGGGCGCGCCAGCGTGAACACCTCGCTGCGCGGCATCCTCGCGCTGGAGCTGCGGCTGCGCACCGCCGCACACGATCTGCATTCCGGCCGCTACGGCGGGGCCGTCGGCAATGCCGCGATGGCGCTGTGCCGGCTGCTGGCCAGCCTGCACGACGAGCGCAACCATGTGGTGGTTCCCGGCTTCTTCGCCGGGCTGCGCCGGCCGGGCAATGCCGACATCGCCGCGATTCACGCGCTGGCGCTGGACGAGGCGGCGTTTCTGGCCGAGGTCGGCGCGCGGCCCGGCGCGGGGGAGCATGGCGTGCCGTTGCTGGAGGCGATCTGGTTCCGCCCGACCATCGAGATCAACGGCCTGACCGCCGGCTACCAGGGCGCCGGCGGCAAGACCATCGTGCCGTGCGAGGCGAGCGCGAAACTCACCTGCCGCCTCGGCCCCGGCCAGGAGCCGCGCCACGTCGCGGGCGCCGTGGCCGCGCATCTGCGCGCGCACTGCCCAGGCTGGGCGGACCTGACCATCGAGGACCATGCGGATGGCTCGGCCGCCTATGTCGTGCCGGATGGCGATCCCTTCCTCGCCGCGATCAGCCGGACGATCGAAGCCGTGCATGGGCAGCCGCCGGTGCATGTGGGCCTCGGCGGCACGCTGCCGATTGCGTCCATGGTCAAGCAGGCGCTGGGGGTGGAGACGCTGATGCTGTCCTACGCCGTCAGCGACGAGAACATGCACGCGCCCAACGAGTTTTTCCGACTGTCCAGCTTCGACGAAGGCTTGCGCGCGTGGGCCGCGGTATTGCCGGAACTGGCGCGCGCCCGGGCGTAGCCGCCCCGCGCCGACCGGCGCGGGGCGGCGGCGCGATCAGCGGGCGTATTTGGCGGTGAAGCTTGCCTTGCCGATGGTGGCGAAGTGCGTGACGAAGCCGACGACGGCGGCGGTCGGGTTGGCCGGCACCTCCAGCTTGTCGGTCTTTACCGCATAGACGGTGAAGACGTAGCGGTGCGGCTTGTCGCCCTTCGGCGGGCAGGGGCCGCCATAGCCGGGCACGCCGAAGTCCGTGACGTTCTGCGTGGCCCCGGCCGGTTCCTTGCCGACGACGCCCGCGCCTTCGGGCAGGCTCGTGACGCTGGCGGGGATGTTATACATCACCCAGTGCCAGAAGCCGCTGCCGGTCGGCGCGTCCGGGTCGTACACGGTCAGCACGAAGCTTTTCGTCCCCTCCGGCGCCCCGCTCCAGCTCAAGGCCGGGGACGTGTTGGCGCCGGTGCAGCCGAAGCTGTTGGCGGTGAACTGGTCGGCGATCATCGCACCGGGTTTGATGTCCGGGCTGGTCAGCGTGAACTTCTGCTTGGACATCGTGGCCGCGTCCGTCGGCACGGCGGCACCGGTGAGCAGCAGGGCGGTCAGGCCGCAGGCAAGAACACTCGCGCGCATCGTTGTTTCCCCATGTGCTGGTTATTTCACCGACCGAGGATAAGCCCACGGCGACGGATTTCCAGGCCCCGTGTTTGCGGCTAACGTCGCGCGGCAATTCAAAGGGGGGCGTTGTTATGACGATCGGACGGAAGGCTTTCCTGCGCGGCGCGACTTTGGCGCTGGCGCTGTGCGGTGCCACGGCCCTGGTATCCGCGGCGCGGGCGGAGACGGTGCGGGTCACGGGCGCCTACTACAGCGACAAGACCGGCCCGTATCTGGAGAAGATGGCCGCCGAGTTCCACAAGTTGAACCCCACGATCGACATCAAGATCGAGGTGGTGAACTGGGACAACCTGCTGCAGAAACTGCAAACCGACATCTCCGGCGGCACCAACGCCGACATCTCGATCATCGGCACGCGCTGGCTGCTGGATTTCGTCAAGGACGACCAGGCCGAGGCGCTCGACGGCTACATGGACGCGGCGTTCAAGGACCGCTTCATCGGCGCCTTCCTCGCCCCCGGCCAGATCGGCGGCAAGACCTACGGCCTGCCCATCGCGGCCTCGGCGCGCGCCCTGTACTACAACAAGGATCTGTTCGCGAAAGCCGGCATCGCGGCGCCCCCCGCGACCTGGGACGACGTGGCGGCGGACGCGGCCAAGCTGAAGGCATCCGGCGTCGCCGGGTTCGGCCTGCAAGGCAAGGCGATCGAGACCGACGTATATTGGTACTACGCATTGTGGACCTATGGCGGCGACGTGGTGGGCGCGGACGGCAAGGCGGCGTTCGCATCCGATGCCGGCGTCAAGGCGCTGACGATGTACAAGTCGCTGATCGACAAGGGCCTGACCGAAGACGGCGTGACCAACTACACGCGCGAGGACTTGCAGAACCTGTTCAAGCAGGGCCGCGTCGGCATGGTGATCACGGCTCCGTTCCTGATCAACCAGATCGCGACCGAAGCGCCGAAGCTGAACTACGGCATCGCCCCGGTGCCGAAGGAAGCCCAAAGCGCCACCTACGCCGTGACCGACTCGGTCGTGCTTTTCAAGAACAGCAAGGTGAAGGCGGCGGCGTGGAAGTTCCTCGACTTCCTGTTCACCCCCGGCCCGCGGATCGAATTCACCAAGGGCGAGGGCTTCCTGCCGACGACGAAGGGCGAGGCGACGGATTCGTATTTTGTCAGCAACGAGCGTCTGCAAACCTTCGTGAACCTGCTGCCGAGCGCGCATTTCGCGCCGACCGTGACCGGCTGGGAAGACACGGCGAAGGCCGTCTCGGACGCGGTGCAGTCGGTCTATGTCGGCAAGGCCGAGCCGGCCGCAGCCCTGAAAGCCGCCGCCGCCAAGGCCGACGAGGCGTTGGGCAAGTAGGTCGAAGCGTTTGAACGACGCATCGGTGGTGCGCCCCCTCCCCGCGCGGGAGGGGGCCGGCGGGCGCCGGCGGCGCTCGCGCGCCGCCGCGCCGCTGCTGCTGGTGCTGCCGAGTCTGGCGCTCGCCATCGCGGTGATCGGCTACCCGTTCTACGAAATCGTGCGCCTTTCGCTCTCCGACGTATCGCGCTTCGGGCAGGTGCGCGGCTTCGTGGGGCTGGCTAATTTTTCCCGCGCCTTCGCCGATCCGAACTTTCTTGCCGCCCTGATCCGCACGCTGGAATGGACCGTCGCCGTGGTCGGCGGCACCGTCCTGCTCGCGATTCCCGTGGCGCTGATCCTGCGGCTGGATTTTTACGGGCGCGGCCTTGCGCGCACCATCGTGATGCTGCCGTGGGCGATCTCGCTGTCGATGGCCGCCATCGTCTGGCTGTGGTCGTTCGATGGCGATCACGGCATGGTGAACGTCACGTTGCAGCAACTCGGCCTGCTCGGCGGCAACGTGCAGTGGATGGCCCGGCCGGAGACGGCATTCCCGGTCGAGATCGCGGTCGGCATCCTGGTCTCGATCCCGTTCTGCGTGACCATCCTGCTGGGCGGGCTGAGTTCCATCCCCGGCGACATCTACGAAGCCGCCGCCATCGACGGGGCGAGCCGCGCGCAGTCGTTCCGGCATCTGACGCTGCCGCTCCTGCGCCCGTTCATCAACATCGCCATCGTGCTGAACGTGATCTACGTGTTCAACTCGTTCCCGATCATCTGGGTGATGACGAAGGGCGGGCCGGACAATTCGACGCATATTCTCGTCACCTATCTGTACGAGCAGGCGTTCTATCTCGGCCGCCCGGGGCTCGCGGCGGCGGTGTCGCTGGCGATGCTGGCCATCGTGTTCGTGTTCACCATGATCTACGTGCGCATGCAGGGGCGGGAGGAGCCGGCGTGAAGAAGCTGCGGCGCAGTTTCTGGTGCTGGCTCGCGCTCGCGCCGCTGGTGGTGTTGGTGATCTTTCCATTCGCGGTGATGATTTCCACCGCGTTGAAGCCGATCGAGGACGTGCTGGCGTGGCCGCCGAGCTGGCTGCCCTCGCGCATCGCCTGGGGCAATTTCGCCGACATGTGGGTGGCGGCGGATTTCGGCACGGCGCTGTTCAACAGCCTGTTCATCAGCATCATGGCAACCGTCCTGGCCATCGCGGTCGCGGTGCCGGCGGCCTACGCGATGTCGCGGCTGGTGCTTCCCGGCCGAGGGCTGTACCGGCAATTCCTGCTGGTGACGCAGATGCTCTCGCCGGTGCTGCTGGTGCTGGGGCTGTTCCGCATGGCCGCCGCCGTGCCGTTCGGCGACGGCACGCTGGTCGATACGCGGCTCGGCGTCATCATCGTGTACGGCGCGTTCAACATCGCTTTCGCGGTGTGGATGCTGGCGTCCTACTTCGCGACCATCCCCCGCGATCTGGAGGAAGCCGCCTGGATCGACGGCTGCACGCGCGCGGGGGCGGTGCTGCGGATCTTCCTGCCCGTGGCGGTCCCGGCGATTTCCGTGACCGCCATCGTGACGTTCGTCGCCGCCTGGAACGAGTTCACCGTGGCCCTGACCATGCTGCGCGACCCGAGCAAGCTGACGCTGACGCTGCGCGTGGTGAATCTGGTGGCCGGCCGCTACAGCGTGCAGTGGAACCAGGTGATGCTGGCGGCACTGCTGGCCACGCTGCCGGTGGCCGTGATGTTCGCGGCGTTGCAGCGCTATCTGGTGCAGGGGTTGACGCTGGGGGCGGTGAAGTAGGCGCTGCCTTCCCGGCCGCGCGGCGAGGGGGCCGGTGGGGGGAGCTTCGGTCGGGGATGGCGCTGGGGCCGGCGCTGATGCCGGGGCCGGTGGGGCGGCGGCTGGCCAGCACCTTCGGAGGCGTCAGGCGCAGCGCCCAGCAGAGCGGGCGCAGCACCCTCGCCATCGCGGCCGGCGCGGCGGCGAGAAGTGAGTCCATCTCCGGGTCGCGCAACAGGTGGTCCAGTTGCGCGCGATACTGCACCGCCTCCGGCACCAGCGGCAGCAGCCAGCCGAATTGTCGCGGCAGCGGACTCTTGCGGCGTTGTTTCCGGAGGGTGGGCTTTCGGCGCGGGGTGAAGCGCCGGGGGCGAAACGTGCCGGCGCGGACGCGGGCGGCGAGAC
>JAKBCB010000131.1 GCA_021808185.1 Pseudomonadota bacterium | reverse complement strand
CCACGCGCATGCTGCCGCGCGCGCGCCAGCGCGAGGAACTCGGCTCGGACCACTATCACGGCGGCATGGTGGCCGAGGCGACGGGCTCGCTGCATCCCGGCAAATACGCGCGCGGCTTGGCCGAGGCGGCGGCGCGGGCGGGGGCGACGCTGGTCGGCGGCGTGCGCGTGCAGCGCATCGCGCGCGAAGGCGCGGGCGCGCTGATCACCACGGACAAGGGCGCGCTGCGCGCGGGCGCCGTGCTGGTGGCCACCAACGGCTATTCCCGCGCCCCCGGCCAGACAGCGGCGCTGCCCTGGCTCGCGCGGCGGC
Organism: Pseudomonadota bacterium; assembly: GCA_021808185.1. Lineage (GTDB taxonomy): Bacteria > Pseudomonadota > Alphaproteobacteria > Acetobacterales > Acetobacteraceae > CAJCJG01. The sequence continues at coordinate 8,543 of JAKBCB010000131.1, read as the reverse complement.
TGGTGCCGGTGGCCAGCTACATCATCGCCACCGAAAAGCTCGGGCGCGCGCGGGTGCGGGATCTGTTTCCCAACCTGCGGATGATCGCCGACACCAAGCGCGTGCTGAACTATTTCCGGCCCAGCCCGGACGGCGAGCGCGTGCTGTGGGGCGGGCGCGCCAGTTTCCGCGCCGGCGGCGCGCCGGCGGCGGAGGCGGCGCCGGCGCTGTACCGGGCCATGACGGATGTGTTCCCGCAAATCCGGGGCGTGAAGATCACCCATGCCTGGACCGGCTACGTGGCCTTCACGCTGGACGGGCTGCCGCATATCGGCGAGCAGGACGGCGTGCACTTCGCCGCCGGCTGCCAGGGCTCGGGCGTGGCGATGGCAAGCTGGCTCGGCCACCAGTCGGCGCTGAAGATCGCGAAAGCCGCCAACGCGCCATTCGCCCTGGATCTGGCGCACTTCCCGGCCATTCCGCTGTACGACGGGCGGCCGTGGTTCCTGCCGATCATCGGCGAGTATTACCGGCTGCGCGACCGGATCGACCGCGCGGCGGCCTAGAAGCGGGTCGCTCGCCGGGGCTGACGCGGCCCCGGCTCATGCCGCCCGATCGCCTGAATCGGCGCGGGCGCGCCTTGCATTTCGCAACACGACCATGCCGGCCGATACGTTGCGGCAACGCCATCGGCGTGCCGACACGCGAACGCACGCACCAGCCCACAAATCCAAACAATCGTTGACAAATCTCTCTCGGAAGGATACATGCGGTTACGTTAAGCAAAAAATCGTCACAATCATGGAGGCGAGTATGTCCGACAAAATCGAAAGTGCGCGATTCCGGATCGAAGCCCACGCGGCAGGTCTCGAAGCGACGCGCAAGACCGTCGCGGTGGCCACCGACCTCGCCACGGTGAACGATTTTCTCGTCAAGCTGTGCGAGGACCCGGCCCAGGTGGCCGCGTTCAAGGCCGATCCGGACGGCGTTCTGGCCGCGGCCGGGATCAACAAGGATCTCGCGCAGTTGATGAAGGCCGGTCAGGCCTATGTCGTCGGGCGCTTCGGCTCGCAGTTCGGCGGCCGCGGCGGCGTGGTTTCGGCCGGGGACAACACCGTAACCGTGGTCGTCGTCGTCGTGGTCGTGGTCTGACCGCCCGTGAAACGCCCCACCCTCAATGTGGTCGGCACCGGCATCCAGGCTGCCGGGCAGGTCACCATCGAAGCGCGATCCGCGATCGAGAGCGCGGATCGCGTCTTCTTCCTCGTCACCGATCCGCTCACGCTGGAGTATCTGGAGCGGTGCAACAGCAACCTTGAATCCCTCCACACGTCTTATGCCAGCGGCCGGCCACGGATGGATTCATATCTGGAAATGGTCGGCCGGATCATCGGAACCATGGAGCGCGGAGAGTCCGTCTGCGTCGCGTTGTACGGGCATCCCGGCGTGTTCGCCTTCCCGGCGCACGAGGCGATCCGCCAGGCGCGCGCACGCGGCTGGTACGCGCGCATGTGCCCCGCGGTCTCCGCCGAGGATTGCCTGTTCGCGGACCTGGGCGTGGACCCGGCCTGGACCGGATGCCAGAGCTTCGAGGCGACCGACTTCCTGCTGTTCAACCGGCGCTGGGACATCCGCAGCGCGCTGGTGCTGTGGCAGATCGGCGTGATCGGCGACACCTCGTTCCAGGGCGGCGGCTACGCCTACAAGGCCGGGCTGCAACTGCTGGTCGGCCGGCTGGCCGAGCACTACGGCCCCGAGCACAGGGTGATCGTGTATGAGGCGGCGCACTACCCGATCTACCCGCACCGCGCCGACACCGTGAGCGTCGCCGAACTGGCGGACACGGCACTCACGCCGGAATCGACCCTGTTCGTGCCGCCGGGGGCGTCGTCCGTGCCCGACCCGGCCATGCTCGACCTGCTCGGCATCGCCGACGCGGCGATCCACCGTGTCCGGGTGCAACTGCTCGGCGCGCGCACGACCGACGATCTGCTCGCGCACGTCGCGCCCCCGGTGGGGGACTGATCGCCGGCGCAACCCCTTCCCACCGCGGGAAGGGGTTGCCGCGCGATCACCCCATGTAAACCCCACCGTTCACGTCCATCATCAGACCGCACACGTAGCTCGCGGCCGGTGAGAGCAGGAAGGCGATGGGGGCGGCGATTTCCTCGGGTGCGGCGCTCCGCCCCACCGGGATCGCGGCGAGATTGGCCTGCTGGCCGGCCACCATCGGGGTCTGCGTCAACCCCGGGGCGACGCCGTTGACCAGCACGTTATGCGGCGCGCCACGCCGGGCGAGCCATTTCAGCACCGCGTTGATCGCGCCCTTCGATGCCACATAATGCGGCCCGGACAGCAGCCCGCCCATGCGCGCCGCGACGGAACTGACCAGCACGATCCGGCCGTCCCGCCGCTCGATCATGCCGGGCAGCACGGCGCGCGCGCACAGCAGCACGCCGCGCACGTTGACATCGCTGGTGCGCGCGAACGCCGCGTCCCAGTCGGGACTGTCCCAGTCCTCGAACGGCAGGATGCCCGAGCACGCCACCAGCCCGTCGATACGGCCGCTCGCGGCAACCGCCCGCGCCACCGCCGCGCGGTCGGTGACGTCGCAGGCGACGGTTTCCGCGTCGCCGCCGGCGGCCAGGATCTCGTCGCGCAGGCTGGCGGCATCCTGCCGGTCGGCGATGATGGGGGTGGCACCGAGTTGCGCGCACAGCCGCGCGGTCGCGGCGCCGATACCGCTGGCGCCGCCGGTGATCATGATGCGCCTGCCCGTCAGATCGAACGGCCGCATGGACGGAATCTCCCCGATGCAACGCTCGTGCTGACGTTAAGCAAAACCCCGCCCTTGCGGGAGGGGGCGGTTTCTTGTCAGTGGATCTCGCCGGCCTGCTTCAGCGCCTCGCGCATCTTGGCGGCGGAAAAGCCCGGCGCGCGCGCCATGTCGAGGATCACCTTTTCCCGCCGCGTGATCAGGTCGATGGCTGCGGGAAGTTTGCGCACGGCATCGGCGGGAATGACGACGGCGCCGTGATAGTCCGAGTGGATCACGTCGTCATGGTCGCACAGCATCCCGAACACGTTCACCTGGCAGCGCATCTGCACCATGTGCACATGCGCATGGCTTGGGCCGACGCGGCCGCCGACGATCTGGAAGCCCGGGGCAAGCATGTCGAGATCGCGAAACGAGCCGTTGGTGACGCACCCGGCGACGCCGAGCGCCAGATGCACGGTCGATTGCACCTCGCCCCAGAAGGCGCCGTAGCCGGGCCGGTCGTCGATGTCCTGCAACACGGCAATGGTGGGCAGGTCGCCGGCGGCGACGTAGTCGTACCAGTCCTCGCGCGTGGGGATCGGCCCGCGTGGCTTTTCCTTGGCACGGATCAACCCGGTGCGCGCGAGGCCCACGATGGGCGGCAGCTTGCGGTCGGCGGCGACCATCGGCTCGACGGTGAACCCCACGGCCCGGCGCTCGGGCACGATCAGTTCCAGGCCGTTGCAGATGGTCGGCGTGTCCCATTGGCGCAGCGTCTCAAGGTCGGCGCGCGAGAACGATCGGTCGGTCATGGTGGTTCCCTCTCAGGGCGTGATCCCTGCCCTACTCCAGAAAATTCGTCATCGGCGTCGCGTTGCCATCCCGCGCGTTGACCGGCTCGGCGCCGAAGGTGAGTTCGATCGTGCGCAGGATGGAGCCGAAATCGTACTGCGTGTGGTCGATGAAGTGCCGCTTCACCGTCGGCCCGATCGCCAGCAGCGGCACCCGCGTCCCTGGCCCCCAGGCGTCGCGATGCGGCGGCGGCACATGGTCCCATTGGCCTCCATTCTCGTCGTAGGTGACGATCACCAGCAGGTCGTGCCAGTCGGGGCTTGCCTTCAGCTTCTCGATCAGCTCGCCCAGATGCGCGTCGCCATCCGTGATGTTGGCGTAGCCGGGATGCTGGTTGAGGCTGCCGTACGGCTTGTAGAACGCGACCTTCGGCAGCGTGCCGGCTGCGATGTCGGCCAGCAGGTCCGGGTAGTCCTTCAGATGCGCCTTGTTCGCCGCCGTGCCGGGCGCGAGGTCGGCGAAATAGGCGAGCGGCTGGTGGTGATACTGGAACAGCGCGCCCGGATGCCCCGCCGCCGCGTCCGCGTAGCCGCCGCCGTACCAGGCCCAACTGACACCCTTGGCGTCCAGCCGGTCGCCGATATGCGGCATGGTCTGCGGCGGCACGAGTTGGCCCGGGTCGGTCTCGCGCGGCTCGTGCAGATACACGCTGCGCAGCGTGTTGACCGCGTCGCCTTCCGGCGTCACCGCGCCGTCCTTGACGATCTTTCCCGCGGCGTCGCGCTGGGCGACGAATTTCGCCGGGGCGTCCGGCCAGCGGAAGGCGCAACCGCACACCAGAAACGCGTGGTTGAGGAACGAACCGCCGAAGGCCGAATGGAACATCGCGTCGCCGAGCGCATACTCCCCGGCCAGCCGCCAGAGGTTGCTGTCCTTGACGTTGTAGTAGCCCATCACGAGGCCGCCGGCGTCGGAGATGGCGGCGAACTTGTCCATCCTGCCGCCGTCGATCTGGCCTTGCTCCTGATAGAAGCGATGCACCAGATCGCCGCTGATCTCGGAGGGTTTGACGTAGGCGCCGGCGTCGAACGGCCGGTTGGGCAGGGCTGTCGGGAAGCGCCGATCGGCCACCGGCGGCGGCGGCCAGGGGATCATCACCGGCGGAAGGCTTGCCAACGGCGCGCCGTCGCGCCCGACCTGGGTCGCGGCGCCACCCGCGTTATCGAGGCCATTCGCGCCGGGAAAATGGCCGAACAAATTGTCGAAGCTGCGGTTTTCCTCGAACACCACGAGGATATGGCCGATCTTCGCGAGCGGCGGCGGCGGGGTGTCCGCCCGCGCGGCGCCGGCCAGTAGGGCCGCGCCGGCCAGTCCGGCCATCACTATCCGCATGGCGCTATTCCTCGATGATGGCGACAGCCCGCGTCCAGCCCGCGGACGCCGCCCGGATCTTCACCGGGAAACAGGAGACCATGAAGCCGGAGGAAGGCAAGGCTTCGAGGTTATGCAGCTTTTCCAGATGGCAATAGCCGATCTCCCGCCCCGCGCGGTGGCCTTCCCAGATCAGCCTGGCGTTGCGGGTCTCGGCGTAGCGGCGCGCGGTGTGGACGAAGGGCGCGTCCCAACTCCAGGCATCGGTGCCGGTCACGCGCACGCCGCGCTCCAGCAGATACAGCGTCGCTTCCCGTCCCATGCCGCAGCCGCTCGGCACGTAGTCGGGCTGGCCGTATTTGGCGCCCGCGCTGGTGTTGACCAGCACGATGTCGAGCGGGCGCAGCGTGTGGCCGATTCGGGCGAGTTCGGCCTCCACATCGGCGGGCGTCGCCACGTAGCCGTCCGGCAGATGGCGGAAATCGAGTTTTATTCCCGGTTGCAAACACCATTCGAGCGGCACCTCGTCGATGGTGCTGGCGCGCTTTCCGCCGTCCATGGTGGAGGCGTAGTGATACGGCGCGTCCAGATGCGTGCCGTTATGCGTCGAGATCGCGACGTGTTCGACCGCCCAGCCCTCGCCGTCCGGCAGGTCGGCGACGGTGAGGCCGGGGAACAGCGATGCCACCTGCGGGGCCGACTGCTTGTGGTCGGTATAGGTGATGGCGACGCGCTGGAATGGCGGGTCGGCCGGCACGTCGTTTTCCAGCGGGATCGAAATGTCGATCAGGCGGCGCGGCATGGACGGGCTCCCCTCGCTTGCGGGCGGAGCGTCCCGCGCCGCGCGGCGGCACGTCAAGCCGGCAGGCGCCCCCTTCCCGGCCCGGCCGCGCGCGGGCACCATGCCGGCCGCACGAACCGATCGAGGGGGACCACATGATCTACGAGATGCGCGTCTATCGCTGCCTGCCCGGCCGCATGCCGGCGCTGCTGTCGCGCTTTCAGAACGACACGCTGCGCATCTGGGCGCGGCACGGCATCCGCCAGGCCGGGTTCTGGACGACGGTGATCGGCGAGAGCAACCAGGATCTCACCTATCTGGTCGCCTGGGACAGCATGGCCGAGCGCGAGGCCAAATGGGGTGCGTTCATGGCCGATCCGGAGTGGATCGCCGCGCGCGCGGCCTCGGAGAAGGACGGACCGATCGTGCACAACATCAGCAGCCAGTTCCTGGCGCCGACGGCATTCTCGTCCGTGAAATAAGGAACACGCGGCGGGGTGGGGCGACCTACGGGGCTCGAACCCGTGACATCCAAGACCACAACCTGGCGCTCTACCAGCTGAGCTAAGGCCGCCACCGTGCCGCGTGGGCGAGGGGTTTAGGACGGAGGGGCCGCGGCCGTCAATGCGGCCCTCACCACGTCGCGAACATGATGGCGACGGCGGCGGCCATCACCAGCGTGCATAGCCAGCCCACGGCCCAGAGCGGCCGGGGCAAGGTGAAGCTGCCCATCACGCGCGGCTGCATGGCCATCAGCATGATGGTGACCATCAGCGGCACCGCCACCACGCCGTTCAGCACGGCCGACCAGAACAGTGCCTTGATCGGGTCGATGCCGACGAAGTTGATGCCGATGCCGACCAGGGTCGCCACCGCGATCACGCCATAGAACGGCTTGGCCTCGGTCGGCTTGCGTCCAAGCCCCGTCGTCCAGCCCAGCGCCTCGCCCAGCACATAGGCGCAGGAGCCGGCGAGGACCGGGATCGCCAGCAACCCGATGCCGATGATGCCGCCGGCAAAGACGAAGTAGGTGAAAGCCCCCGCGATCGGCCGCAGCGCCTCGGCCGCCTGGGCAGATGTCTGGATGTCGGTGATGCCATGCACGTGCAGCGTCGCCGCCGTGGTGACGATGATGAAAAGGCTGATGAGGTTGGAATACCCCATGCCGAAATAGGTATCGATGCGGATGCGCCCGATCGCCGCCGGGGCCTGCTCCGGATGGTCCAGCAACGCCTCGGCCGCCGGATCGACCCGCATGTCCTCGGCTTCTTGCGAGGACTGCCAGAAGAAGCAGTACGGCGTGATGGTGGTGCCGAGCACGCCGACGATGGTGGTGACGTAGTCGGCGCTGAACGAAAAGCTCGGCACGAAGGTGTCGTAGGCGACCGCGCGCCAGTCCACATCCACGACCAATGCCGTCGCGACATAGCTGAGCAGCGAAAGACAGGTCCATTTCAGGATGTGGACATAGCGGTCGTAGCGCGAAAACACCTCCAGCGCGGCGCAGCCGGCGGCGAAGGCCACGACATAGAGCCGGGTCGGCCCGCCCACCAGCAGATGCACCGCGTCCGCCATGGCGCCGAGGTCGGCGCCGAGATTGGTGATGTTGGCGCCGAGCAGCAGCACCACGATCGCGCGCAGCAGCCAGGCCGGGTAATGCAGCCGCAGATTGCCGGCGATGCCGCGCCCGGTGACGCGGCCGATGCGGGCGCTGATCTCCTGAATCGCCGCCATCAGCGGGTAGCAGAACAGCATCACCCAGGCCATCGACGTGCCGAACTGGGCACCGGCCTGCGAGTAGGTGGCGATGCCGGAGGGGTCGTCGTCCGACGCGCCGGTGATCAGCCCTGGGCCGAGCAGCGCCAGCAGCCCCTTGCGCGGCGGATGCGGCGCGCGACGGTGCAGCGGAATGCGGCCGGCCCAGATCGTGTGCCGGCGCGGCGGATCAATTCTGCGCTGGAGCGAAGCCCGCGAGCGATGCCTCACGCGGCGGCACGCCGGCCCGCGATCCAGGTGCCCATGCGCTCCAGCGCCGCGTCCAGCACCTCGGGGCGCTTGCAGAAGGCGAAGCGGGCGTAGTGGCGCGGCGCCTCGCTCTCATAGAACGCCGAGACCGGGATGGCGGTCACTTTCGCCTCCGCCGTCAGGGTGCGGCAGAAATCCGCGTCCGTCCCATTGAAGCCGCGCGGGAACAGCGGCGAGAAATCGGCGGTAATGAAGTAGCTGCCGCGCGTCTCCAGCACGCCGAAGCCGAGGCGGGACAGCCCGGCCCGCAGCCGGTCGCGCTTCTGCTGCAAATCGCTGGCGAGGCCCTGGAAATAACTGTCCGGCTTGGCCAGCCCCACCGCCACCGCCCGTTGCAGGTTCGGCGCCGTGGTGAACGTAAGGTTCTGGTGCGCCTTGGTGGCGACGGTGGCGAGCGGACGCGGGGCGGTGATGTAGCCGATCTTCCAGCCGGTCAGCGAGAAGGTCTTGCCAGCGCTGCCCACGCGCAGGCAGCGCTCGCGCATCCCCGGCAGCGTCATCAGCGGGATATGCCGCACCCCGTCGAAAACCAGGTGCTCGTAGACCTCGTCGCAGATGGCGTAGGCGTCGTGCCGCTGCAAAAGCCCGGCGATGAAGCCGAGTTCGTCGGCGGTGAAAACCTTGCCGGTCGGGTTCATCGGCGAGTTCATCAGGATCGCCTTGGTGCGCGGCCCGAAGGCGGCGGCCAGTTCCGCGCGCGGCAGCTCCCACGCCGGCGGCGACAGGCGGACCAGCCGGGGGATCGCCCCCAGCAGCTTCACCACCGGCAGATAGGTGTCGTACAGCGGCTCGATCAGCACCACCTCGTCACCGGGGTTGAGCAGCGCCATCAGGCAG
>JAKBCB010000130.1 GCA_021808185.1 Pseudomonadota bacterium | reverse complement strand
CGGCAGCCTTCCTCACCCAGCCGCAATGCCGCGGCCCTGCCGATCCCGGAGCCACCGCCGGTCAGGGCGGCAACCTTTCCCTTCAGCCCACGCATCTGCTGTGTTTCCCCCTGTCTTGCCGCGCGCCGGTGCCGATGGCTACATCGCGCCGACCTTCTCGCGGTATGAACCGAAATGCCGCTGCTTGCCGGCGCCCTGGGTGGCGAAGATGCCGTCCACCTTGCCGTCCTTCCACGGCCCCGGCATGCGCACCGGCAGCGCCTCCATGCGCGCGACGTTGCTGTGCTCGCCGCAGATCATCATTTCGACGAAATGCGCGTAGTTGCGATATTTCAGCGTCGTCACGTCCGACCACAGCGGCCACGCGTCGGACGCGGTGATCTCGTAGAACAGAATACGGCGCGGCCGGCCGGACAGGTTCAGCGCCGAGCCGTGGATGGCGCGGACGTGGTGCACGCTCATGCTGCCGGCGCGGCCATGGATCTGCACCGCCTGGGACAGATCGATCTTATGGGCCGCGTCTTCGATGCCGCCGATGAAGATGCCTTCGTCGTTGTGGTGGCTGAGGACCGGCCCGCGATGGCTGCCGGGCAGCACCATCAGCGGCCCGTTCTCCTCGGTCACGTCATCGAGCATGATGCCGACGGCGAGCCCGTCGTCGTTGGTGTGCGGATAGAACGCCCAATCCTGGTGCCATTCCACCGGCGCGCCGTAGCCGGCGGATTTCAGGTTCAGCTTGCTGCCGTACAGCCGGATGTTCGGGCCAATGAGCTGCGTGATCGGCCCGATCACGTCGCGGTCGCGGATCACGTCCCAGAACAGCGGGTCGCGCGCCACCGGGTCCTTGATGCGGCGCACGCGCGGATTGTCCGGCGTGTGGGTGTCCTCCAGGTCATAGACTTCGTTGGGCGCGGCGAGGCCTTTCGCGCGTGCCACCACGTCGTCCACCCAGGCGCGCACGCGCGCCAGCACATCCGGGCGCAGCGCGTCGTCGATGCGCAGAAAGCCGTCGCGATGGTAGGCGGCCACTTGGTCCTGGCTCAGCATGGTGTCCCCCTCAGCCGATCTTGCCGCGATACAGCGGCATTCCTTGCACGCCGACATCGATGCGCAGCAGCCGCCCGCCCATCGGCGCGCCGTCCCCCGGCATGGTGATGCCAAAATCGGTCACAAACAGCGCCTCGCCGCCGAACGCGCAGTTCAGCGGGATGCCGCCGGTCTCCAGGAAGTCGAGCGGCGTGCCGTCCGCCGCCACGATGTCGATGCCGCCGGAACTGACCGACGTGATCCAGAGATTGCCGGAGGTGTCGATCTTGAACCCGTCCGGAATGTGGTTCTCGGGCAGCGTGTGCAGCACCTGCTTGCGCCCATCGGGCGAACGGCGGATCAGGTTGCGGGTGTAGGATTCCACCCACAGGATGCTGCCGTCCGGCTCGGCGACGATGCCGTTCGGATAGACGTGGTCCAGGGCTTCGAGGATGTGCGCGGTGCCATCCGGGTCGATGGCGCAGATATAGCCGGGATGCGGCTTGGTCTGCGGGTCCCAGTCGCCGGAATCGGTGAAATACAGCCGCCCGTCCGGGCCGAAGGTCAGGTCGTTCGGCGCGTTGAATTTCATCCCGTCCGCCTCGGTGGCGACGATCTCCACGCGCCCGTCCGGCGCCGCGCGCTGGATCGATGGCGGGCGGTGCTCGGGCGCCACCCATTTGCCGACCGTTGGCGTGTTGGTGCAGTACACGTAGCCGTCGCTGCCCAGCATACAGGCGTTCGGGCCGCCGCCGGTGAAGGCATAGGTGCCGATCCGACCGCCCGGCTCGTACACCCCGATCTCGCTGCGATAGGTGTTGGCGAACACCACCCGCCCGTCCGGCAGGACATACGGTCCCTCGGGATGGCCGAGCCCCTCGGCGAGCACCTGGATGGGCTTTTTCATGTGTCCTCCCCGACACCAAATTTTTGTGCCGCGCCGCGTTGTCGCGTGGCTTGTGGAGGATAAGGGCCTCACGGCGGCGCGATGGAGTCAAGCGCCAATTCCGCCGGCACGGCGGGGTTGCTTGCTGAACGTGGCGCAAGGCCGGCTTGGCTACGCCAGTCGGCGGTATTCCAGCACCGAGCCATCCTTCACCACCGCGCGCAGCGCCGTCCAGACCGCGTTGGCGTCGTACCAATCGTCCAGCGTTGCCTCGCCGGTCAGGGCAAAGCGGGTCGCCGGCACCTCGGCGCCATTGGCCAGCGCCACGCGGGATGGGCCGAGCGGCGCCACCTGCAAATCCATCGGCATGCCGTCCTGTGGGTTGAACAGCGGCGCGGCCATGCAGGCGCGGTTCCAGTGCGTCAGCGGCAGCGCCGTCGCCGGGTAGAGTTTCTCGCCCGCCTTGGCCGTGCGCACCACCACTTGCGCGCCCTCGCGCCGTGCGGTCACGCGCAGGCTTTCGCCGTCGTTGTCGGTCGTGGTTTCCAGTTCGGCGAACTGCCCGCCGCGATGCCGCTCGACGCCGGTGTGGCGATAGCGGAACAGCGTGATCGGGCCGATGCCGATGGCCATGCTCACGTCGATGCGCACCTCCAGCGCGTCCGGCGTGCCGGAGAATTGCAGCGCGTGCGTGCCGATCTCGCGTCCCTTGCGCAGCACGGAGAACCGCAGCCGCCCGTCCGCTGGTACCCCCTCCGCCGCCGCCGCGCGGGCCAGGGCGGGGGCGAGCCCGGGGAAGGCCAGCGCGGCCAGCAGCGCGCGCCGCCTCATGTCGGCCGGTGCGTCAGGCGATACAGCCCGACATCGATGGCCCCGGCCCGAAACCCGCCCTCGCAATAGGCGAGGTAGTAATCCCATTTGCGCCGGAACCGTTCGTCGAAGCCGAGCTTGCGTACATCCGGCCAGGCGCGGTGGAACCGCCGGCGCCATTCCGCCAGCGTCGCGGCGTAGCTGAGGCCGAAGGCTTCCTCGTGCGTCAGCAACAGCCCCGCCTCGGCGATGCAGCGCCGCAGCGCGGTGGGCGAGGGCAACATGCCGCCGGGAAAAATGTGGCGCTGGATGAAGTCCGCCGTGGCGCGATAGCCCTCGAAGCGCCGATCCTCGATGGTGATGACCTGCAACACCGCGGAACCGCCCCGCGCCAGCCGCTCACGCAGGCGGGCGAAGTAGGTGGCCCAGTACTCCATGCCCACCGCCTCGAACATCTCGATGGATACGATGCGGTCGAAAGTGCCCTCGGTGTCGCGATAGTCCTCATGGCGCATGTCCGCGCGGTCCGCCATCCCCGCGCGTGCCAGCCGCGCGCGGGCGTGGGCGAGTTGCGCGGGCGACAGCGTGATGCCGGTGACATGGCAGCCGGCGGCACGGATCAGGTGCTCGGCCAGCCCGCCCCAGCCGCAGCCGATCTCCAGCACCCGCTCGCCCCCCGCGAGGCCGAGCAGATCGGTGACGCGCGCCAGCTTCGCCGCCTGCGCGTCCTCCAGCGACATGCCGGGGGCGGTGAACAGCGCGGAGGAGTAGGTCATGCCGCCGTCGAGCCACGCGGCGTAGAACTCGTTGCCGAGGTCGTAATGCGCCTCGATGTTGCGGCGGCTGCCGGCGCGGGTGTTGGCGCGGCTTCGGTGCAGCAGGCGATTGAGCGGCTTGAGCAGCCCCAGCCCCTCGATGCTCTTGCCCAGGGCGGACTGGTTGCGCGCCGCGAACTCGATCAGCGAAGGCACGTCGGGCGAGGACCAGTCGCCGTCCATGTACGCCTCGGCAAAGCCCAGATCGCCGCCGAACAGCAGCCGGCGCAGCGCGCGCCAGCGGTGCAGCACCAGCGTCGCGGCGGGGCCGGGCGTGGCGGCCTGGTGGCCGATGCTCTCGCCGTTGGGGGCGATCACCTCCAGCCGGCCGACCGCGATGCGTTCCAGAAGCACGGCGAGGAACCGGCCGGAGAGGCTGGCGCGGCGGATGAGCGTTGGCGGGGAGCGGGTGAAGCTTGAGGACATGGGGGTTCCGTCAACGGCCGAGGGTCACGGGATGCGCGGGCGGCGGCGGGCGATGATTCGGGCGCAGTCCCTTGCGCCAGAGCTTGACCGCCTCCCAATGGATGCCGACGACGACTTTCAGCGCCAGCAACTGCATCCGCAGCACCACGCCGAGCAGCGCCGCGTCGGTGAGCGCGCGGCGCTTGCCCGCCATCGTGGCCGCAATCAGCACGCCGGCGGCATCGCGCCCGACGATGCCGATGGACACCGTCTCGTCCGGCGGCGCCACGCGGAACGCGTATGTCATCCCCATCGGCAGGAACGGCGAGACGTAGAACGCCTTGTCGCAGGACTGAAGCAGCGGACGGGCGTCGTCCGTCACCGGGATCAGATAGGAATGGCGCTGCCCGAACGTGTTGTTGACCTCGTACAGCACGGCAACGAGGCAGCCGTCCCGCCGATGGCAGAAAAACACGCTGAGCGGGTTGAACACATGGCCGAGCACGCGCGGCATGGCCAGCAGGCGGATCGGCCCGCCGTCGGCCTCGATCCCGGCCGCGCGCAACTGTCCCTCGACCCAGGCGCGCAGGCCGGTGCGCGCGCCCTCGCCATGGTCGCGCTCGTGGAAGGCGATCAGGCCCGCACGGTTGTGCGCGAATAGAAACAGGCGGCGCGCCAGCGTCGGCATCTCGTCCAGGTCGAGCAGCAGCGTGGCGATGCGGTAGCGCAGCCGGTGCGCGACCGGGCGGGTGCGCTGGTGCACCACCACCGCGTCATACAGGCAGGAGACGGTCACGCCGGCGAGTCCGCGCCGGCCGGCGCCGTCGGCGGCGGCCCGACATGGATGCGCCCGGACGGCGCGGCCACGTCCCACGGCCGCGACACGCCGCCGAGCTGCTCGGCGACTGCAAGGCCCGCCTGCAACCCGTCCTCGTGGAACCCGGCGCCGAACCAGGCGCCGCAGAACCAGGTGCGGCAAACGCCTTGCAAGCTCCATAGATGCCGTTGCGCGCGGATGGCCGCGGCGTCGAACACCGGGTGCTCGTAGATCTCGCTGTGCCACAGCGTCCCCGCCGCCGGCGGGCGAGGCGGGTTGAGGGTGACGAAATACGGGCGCGGCCCGTCGATGTTTTGCAACCGGTTCATCCAATAGGTCACACAGAGTTCCGCGCCGGCCTCCGGTGCGCGCTGCCCGAGATAGTTCCAGCTCGACCATACCGCCCGCCGCTTTGGCATCAGGGTGGGGTCGCTGTGCAAGACGGCAAGGTTGCGTGTGGCGCCGAAGGCGCCGAGCAGCGCCCGTTCGTGCGCCGTGGCGTCGTCCAGCATGGCCAGGGCGCGCGGCGCGGGGGTGGCGAGCACGACCTGGTCGAAGCGTCGTGTGTCGCCGCTGCCGGTGCGCAGGTCCACCCCGTCCGGCAGGCGACGGATGCCGTGCACCGGCTGGCTGGTCTCGACGCGGCCCGAAAAATCGGACAGCAACGTGCGTACATAGTTGGCGCTGCCCAAGGTGACGGCGCGCCATTGCGGCCGGTCGCGGACTTGCAGCAGGCCGTGATTGGCGCAAAAGCGGATGAAGCTCGCGGCCGGGTAGTCCGCCAGCGTCGCGGTGCCGCCGGACCAGATGGCGGCGGCCATCGGCAGCAGATGGTCGTCGCGCAGCGCGGCACCATAGCCGTGGCGTTCCAGATAGGCGCCGAGTGAGATGTCCCCGCCCTCCAGCGCCGGCCCCTCCAGCGCGGCAAGGTCGCGCGGCGCCAGCCGATAGAAACGCAACAGGTCGCGCAGCATGGCCCAGAAGCGCGGTCGCAGGAGGTTCGCCTTCTGCGCGAACAGGCCGGCGAGGTCGGTGCCGGCATATTCCAGCGCGCCATTGTCGAGCGAGACGGCGAACGACATTTCAGACGGTTGTGTGGCGATGTTAAGATGACGAAACAGCGCCGTCAGATTGGGGTAGGTTTTTTCGTTATAGACGATGAAGCCGGTATCGACCGGCACGGGGCCGGCGGGGCCTGGCACCTCGATGGTGTTGACATGGCCGCCGAGCCTCGGGGCTGCCTCGAACAGCGTCACCCGATGGTGGCGGGCGAGCAGCCAGGCGCAGGCAAGGCCGGCGATGCCCGATCCAACGACGGCGATGGTCTGGCGCGGTGTGGTCATGCGGCGCTGTGTTCCTATGTTCCTGTTGTCCTCACGCGGCTGGGCCCCGTTTGGATGCGGGGGAGCGGAGCTTTTTTTATCGCGCACCGCATCCGCCCGGTTCAACCGCGCGTAACGGATGCGGATCGCGCAGGACGGGGGCGAGATGGTGGGATTGAGCTTGGCGGTGCTGGGACTGCTGGCGGCGGCGATGGCGCTGGCCTGGGCGGTGCAGGCGTGGACCCGCAATGCTGGCTGGGTCGATGCGTGCTGGTCGTTCGGCACTGCCCTCGGCGGCGCGGTGGCGGCGGTCTGGCCGCTCGGCGGGCCGCTATCGGCGCGGCAAATGCTGGTGGCGTTGCTGGTTCTGGCGTGGGGGCTGCGGCTCGGCCTGCACATCGCCGAGCGCAGCGCCCAGGGGCGGGAGGATGTGCGCTACGCGCGGCTGCGCCAGGAATGGGGCGCGGCATTCCAGGCGCGCATGTTCGGCTTCCTGATGATCCAGGCCGCCGCCGGCTGGGTGCTGACGCTGTCGGTGCAGGTGGCCGCCCGCAACCCGTCACCGGGATTGGCGTGGGCCGATCTGATCGGGTTGCTGCTGCTCGGCGTGGCCGTGCTGGGGGAGGGGGTGGCCGACTGGCAGATGCGGCAATTCCGCCGTGATCCCGCGAACCGGGGCGGGGTGATGCGACGCGGCCTGTGGGCGTGGTCGCGGCATCCGAACTATTTCTTCCAGACGCTCGGCTGGCTCGCCTATCCGGTGATCGCGCTCGGGCCACCTGACAGCCCCTGGTCCGGCGCGGTCGCCCTCAGTGGCCCGGCATTTATGTATGTGCTTTTGGTCCACGTCTCCGGCATCCCGCCCCTGGAGCGCGAGATGCTGGCCTCGCGCGGAGAGGCCTGGCGGGCGTACCAGCGCGCCACCAGCGCCTTTTTCCCGTTGCCACCCCGCAAACCCCAGCCCAGCATGAGTGCGCAGCCATGAGCCTGATCGAAGCCGCCACCGGCGCTGTCGAGCGCCTGCCGTTGCCGGATGCGATGTCGCGCGCCGGGATCTCCTTGCTCGTCGGTCGCACCGGCCGGCGCCTTGCCCGCGGCGAGGCGGCCGGGGAGGCGGCGTTCGTGGCCGACATGGGCGCCTTCCCGATCGCCATGCACACCGACGCCGCGAACGCGCAGCACTACGAATTGCCGCCCGAATTTTTCGCGCACGTCCTCGGCCCGCGCCGCAAATACTCCTGCTGCCTGTACGACCAGGGCGCCACCACGCTGGCCATGGCCGAGGAACGCGCGCTGGCCGAGACCGCGGCGCATGCCGGGCTCGCGGACGGGCAGGACATTCTGGAACTCGGCTGCGGCTGGGGCTCGCTGTCGCTGTGGATGGCCGAGCGGTATCCGCGCGCCCGCATCACCGCCGTTTCCAACTCGGCCGGGCAGCGCGGGTCTATCGAGGCGGCGGCCGCGCGGCTGGGACTTGCCAATCTTCGCGTCGTCACCGCCGACATGAACCGGTTCGAGCCGGAGGGGCGGTTCGACCGCGTGGTGTCGGTGGAGATGTTCGAGCACATGGCGAACTGGGCGGCCCTGCTTGCGCGCGTGCGGCTGTGGCTGCGGCCGGAGGGGCGGCTGTTCCTGCATGTGTTCTCGCACCGCTCCGCGCCCTACCGGTTCGACCATGGCGAGCGCGCGGACTGGATCGCCCGGCACTTCTTCACCGGCGGGATCATGCCGAGCCACGGCCTGATCCGGCAGTTTTCGCATCTGTTCGCGGTCGAGGACGAATGGCGCTGGAGCGGCCGGCATTACGCCCGCACCGCCGATGCGTGGCTGGCCAATTACGACGCCCGTGCGGCCGAGATTCTGCCGATCCTGCTCGCGGTGTACGGCGATCAGGCCGGGCTGTGGCGCCGCCGCTGGCGGCTGTTCTTCCTCGCCACGGCGGGGTTGTTCGGCCATGCCGGCGGCGAGGCGTGGGGGATCAGCCACTACCGGCTGCGGCCTGCCGCGTGAGGCTCTCGGCCTTTCTCGCGCACCCGGACGCGCGGGTGGCGCGGGGCAATCTGATCGCGATGGTGCTGGCGTGGAACACACCGTTCTATCCGCTGTACCTGCGCTGGATGGCCGGCGCCGAGGCGTGGCCGCTCGGCTGGGCGACACTTTCGGTGCTGCCGTTCTTCCTTGCCGTGCCGCTGCTGGCGCGGCGCTGGCCGGTGCTGGCGCGCGTGGCGCTGGTCCTGGTGGGGTTCGGCAACGTGCTGTTCTGCACATGGCTGCTGGGCGAGGCGAGCGGGACGGAATTATTCCTGCTGCCGTGCGTGCTGCTGCCGGGCCTGGTGTTCGGGCGCGGCGACGAATTTGTGTTCGGCCCGCTGCTGGCGCTGCCGTTGCTGGCCTATTACGGCCTGCACGGGCGCTATCCCGCGCCGCCGCTGGCGTGGTCCGAGGCCGCGTCGAGTGGGATGTTCGCGCTCAATGCCGGCAGCGTCGGCTGCCTTGTGGCGTTCTTCGCGCTGCTGGTGGCGCGCTCGGCCCCGGATCAGCCCGGTCAGCCAGTTGCCCGCGAGCGCGCCGGGGATTGAGCCGGCGGCGGTCGGCGCCGCCGCGCGATTTTTTGATTCGCCCCGCTTATAAAACGGTAACGCATCCACCCGACGCTGCCCGGTTGAAGGCGGAGGTTGCGATGCTGCGACTGATCGGGTGTGTGACCGAGCAGCACGATGACTGGCTCGTTGGCGTGGCGGTTCTGGTCTGCCTGTTGGCCTGCGTCACAGCGATGAACC
>JAKBCB010000129.1 GCA_021808185.1 Pseudomonadota bacterium | reverse complement strand
CGCCGAGCTGATCCACCACGAATCGGCGACACGCGGCACCGACGACGCGGCCCGCCTCGGCCGGGACGCCGCGTTCATGCGTGCGCGCTGGGGCGCGGGCCTGGCCGAAGATGCCGCGTACAACGGGAACTTTTCACGCGACGTGCCGTACCGCCTCGCTGCCCCCCGCCATGCGCCGCCGTGGAGCGCGGCAGCCCGGCCGCCGCCGGGCGCCGCCAGATGACGCGCGGGTTTACGGCGTGGCTTTCTGCGCGCCGCTCTCGATCGCCTGCCCGGTGTTCGTGATGTCCTGACCGGCCCCCTGGACCGTGTGGCACGCCGCCAGCAACGGCAGCGCCGCCAGCAGCACCAGAACCAGCCCCGAACGTCCAAGTTGCCTGCGCATAACGAATGCTCCTTCCCCGACACGTTGCACGCAGCCAACTCCGCCACGCCGATGAAATGCTACCGCGCTTTGCGCATCGCCGACAACAACGGTCATTCGCGACGAAGGCATTGCCGCCCGCATGTGATCCGCGCCGGCGCGAATCCCGCGCGGGCCGCAATCGCCGCGCCGAAGCAAGGCCATGCACAGCGGTTGCGCTACGCCAATAGGCGGCGAGCATCGGCAGAGGGCGCAACCATTCGCGCTTATGTCTGATAATATTTCTTGCATTCCCGCGCGTTCGCTCGCAGAACATCGTGCCGTCCGCGTTTGACTGCGGCAGTGTGGCCGCGTGCGTCACGGGCGACGCCCGGCCGCTCCCATCTTTCCGCCCACAAAGGCCGCCATGAGCGAGACCGTTCCGCAGCCGTCGTTACTGAAACTCACCGCACAGATCGTCGCGGCGCACGCCTCGCACAATCACGTCACCACCGAGGCGCTGCTGAACCTGATCGAGCGCGTCTATGGCGCGCTCGCCGGCAGCGGTCAGCCGGTCATCGAGGAAGCCAAGCCGCAGCCCGCCGTGCCCGTGAAGCGCTCGGTGTTCCCGGACCACATCGTCTGCCTCGAAGACGGCAAGAAGCTGAAGATGCTGAAACGGCATCTGATGACCACCTACGGTCTGACGCCCGAGCAGTATCGCCAGAAATGGGCGCTGCCGGCGAACTATCCGATGGTGGCGCCGGACTACGCGGCACGCCGCTCGACGCTGGCCAAGCAGATCGGCCTCGGCCGCAAGCCAGCCGAGCCGGAGCCCGAGCCCGAGCCGGTGGCCGAAGCCCCCGCCCCGCGCGCCAAGCGCGGCCGTCGCTCGGCGGCATAACCAGCACGCTGAAAGCCCCCTCCCCTTGCGGGAGGGGGCCGCCTTATCCGCCCGGCCGCGCCCCCTCGGACGCGAGGTCGAGCAGGCGCTCCATCGCCAGCCGCGCGCCCACCGGGTCGCGTAGCCTGATCCGCTCCAGCACCTCGCCATGTGCCGCCAGCGCCGGCGAGTCGGCCATCATTGTCCGGTTGGTGACGGCGAACACCGCGCGCAGCGCCGCGGCGATCGGGCCGATCAGACCCTTGAGCACAAGGTTACGGCTGGCGGCGACGATGCCGGCGTGGAACGCCAGATCCGCCTCTCGGCACGCCGGCGGATCGCCTGGAACGGCCGCGCGCATGGCAAGATACGCGGCCTCGATGGCCGCCAGATCGGCCGCCGTCGCGCGCCGCGCCGCCAGTTCCGCCGCCGCCGGCTCGATCACGCGCCGTGCCTCGATCAGCCCGGCGAGAAGATCGCAATCGCGCGAAATATCCGGATGCCACGCCAGCACCGCCGGGTCCAGCAGCCGCCAGTCCTCCCGCGCGCGCACCCGCACGCCGACGCGCGGACGGGTCTCCAGCAGCCCTTTCGCCGCCAGCGTCTTGACCGCCTCGCGCACCGAGCCACGGCCGACGCCAAGGGCGGCCGCCAGGTCGTCCTCGCGCGGCAGCACCTCGCCCGGCGCGTAGCGGCCGCCCAGCACCCAGGCGCCGAGCGCGCGCGCCACCTCGTCGTGCACCCGCCCGCCGGGCGGGACTACCAATCGACGATGGTGCCATCGTCGAGCACCGCGTTGGTGGTGTGCATGACCTCCGGCGCGAACGGATGCCGCGCGCAGGCGGCCTCATCGACCTCGATGCCGAGACCGGGCGCGTCTGGCACCTGCCAGCAGCCGTCGATCATGCGGATCGGGCCGCGCACCACCTCGAAATACCACGGCACGGCGCCGACCATTTCTTCCTGGATCACATGGTTCGGCGTGCTGACGGCAAAGTGCAGCGCGGCCACGCCCGCGATGGGCCCGAGCGGATTGTGCGGCGCGACACCGATCGACGCCGCCTCGGCCATCGCCGCGATCTTCTTGGCTTCCAGCAGGCCGCCAACATGGCAGATGTCGGGTTGCGCGATCGAGACCGCGCGCAGCCGGAACAGCTCGTCGAACTCGGCGCGGTCCACCAGCCGCTCGCCGGTGGCAATCGGCACCGGCGAGCGCGCGGCGACAGCGGCGAGGGCCGCCGTTTCGCCCGGCGGCAGCACTTCCTCCACGAACATCGGCCGCCCCGGCGCCAATGCCTCGATGTAGGACAGGGCAGCGGCCACGCTCGCGGCGCGGCCGTGGAAATCGACCATGATCTCCACCTCCGGCCCCACCGCGTCGCGCAGCGCGCCCATCAGCCGGCCGACCTTCAGCACCTCGGCGGCGGGGGCGTGGTAATGCGTGTAGGGGATGAACACCGCCTTGAAGGCGCGATAGCCCTTTTCGACCACCTCGCGCGCGCGGCGCACCAGCGGCTCGGCGTCGAGGCTTTCGTACACCGCGCGCATGTCGCCCAGGCCCAGATGCGTATAGACCTTGACGCGGTCACGCACCTTGCCGCCCAGCAGGCGCCATGTCGGCACGTCGTAGATCTTGCCGGCAATGTCCCACAGCGCGACTTCGATGCCGGAGACGGCGCTCATGCCGATCACGCCGAGGCGCCAGAACGAGTGCTTCTTCATCGCGCGCACCGCCTGCTCGACGTCGCGCGGGTCGCGGCCGACCAGCAGCGGCGCCAGATCCTCCACCGCGCCGACCACGGCGCGCGTCTTCCATTCCAGCGTCGCCTCGCCCCAGCCGAACAGGCCCGGCTGGTCGGTCTCGACCTTGACGAACACCCAGTTGCGCATCTCGGCGTTGACGACGCGCGTGGTGATGGCGGTGATCTTCACCCGCGGCTCTCCCGGATTTGTCCGCGATATTATCGGACATTTGATCGTATTGATCGTATTTATGGCCCGCGCCGCGCGTGCTAAGCAAGCCCCAACGCATGCGGGGGGAGAGCGCCGATGGTCGCGATGCGGCTTGCGGTGGATGCGAAAAACAAGCTCGGCGAAGTCCCGGTCTGGGACGTGGCGGAGCAGGCGCTGTACTGGATCGACATCGAGGGCAGGAAGCTGTTCCGCCTCGCCCCCGCCAGTGGCGCCGTGCGCGAATGGCGGTTTGACGAACGCATCGGCAGTTTCGCCCTCCGCCAGAACGGCGGACTGGTCTGCGCCTTCGAGTCCGGCTTCGCGTTCTTCGACCCGGCGAGCGGCGCGGTGGAATGGCGCGCCCGGCCCGAGGCGATGATCGCGCGCAACCGCTTCAACGACGGCAAATGCGACCGCGCCGGCCGGTTCTGGGCTGGCACCATGGACGACAAGCTCGCCGAGCACACCGGCTCGCTGTACCGGCTCGACCCGGACGGCGTGGCGCACCGCATGGACGGGGCCATCGGCATCAGCAACTCGCTGGCCTGGAGCCCCGACGACCGTGTGTTCTACTTCGCCGACACGCTCGACGGCGCGATCTATGCCTACGATTACGACGCGGCCAGCGGCGCCATCGCCAACAAGCGCCTGTTCGCCTCCACCGCCGACCAGCCCGGCAGCCCGGACGGCTCGACGGTGGATGCCGAGGGCTATCTGTGGAACGCGCAATGGGATGGCTGGCGCCTCGTGCGCTACGCGCCGGACGGGCGGGTGGACCGGGTGGTGGAATTGCCGGTGCAGAAGCCAACAAGCTGCATGTTCGGCGGCCCGGACCTGCGCACGCTGTACGTGACCAGCGCGATCTGGGATCTGGCCGGCGGCGACCTCGCGGCCCAGCCGTGGGCGGGCGGCGTGCTCGCGCTCGATGTCGGCGTGGCGGGGCTGCCGGAGACGCGGTTCGCGGGGTAGCGGCCTCGGGGGCACTTGCATAAGCGCGGATGGCCGCAGACCCGTGTAGGATGCCGCGATGACACCGCCCGAGCCTGCCCCGCGCCCCGCCCCATCCCCCGCTTGGCGCGAAGTGCCGCGCACGGTCTGGACGCTCGGCTTCGTGTCCATGTTCATGGATGTCTCCTCCGAGGCAATCCATGCGCTGCTGCCGCTGTTCCTGGTGGACACGCTCGGCGTCGCCGTCGCGGCCGTCGGCTTGATCGAAGGGCTGGCCGAGGCGACCACCGCGATCACCAAGGTGTTCTCGGGGATGCTGTCCGACCGGCTCGGCTCGCGCAAATGGCTCGCCTTCATTGGTTATGGGCTGGCCGCATTGTCCAAGCCATTGTTTCCGCTGGCCCATTCGCTCGATTTCGTGGTCGTGGCGCGGCTGTCCGACCGGGTCGCCAAGGGCATTCGCGGCGCGCCGCGCGATGCGCTGATCGCCGACATCACCCCCGCCACGCTGCGCGGCGCGGCGTTCGGGCTGCGGCAGACGCTGGACACCATCGGCGCGTTCGGCGGCCCGTTGCTCGCGGTGCTGCTGATGGCCGCCTATGGCGGGCATATCCGTCCGGTGCTGTGGTGGGCGGTGCTGCCGGCGGCACTCTCGGCGCTGCTCATCCTGGTCGCGGTGCGCGAGCCGGAGCGCAACGGCGCCCGGGCGGTCAAACAAGGGCCGATCCGCCGCGCCGATCTGATACGGCTTGGCCGGCCGTTCTGGCTGGTTGCGGTTGTCGGTGCATTGTTCACCGTCGCCCGCTTCAGCGAGGCATTCCTGATCCTGAAATCGCAGAATGCCGGACTCTCGCCGAGCCTCGTGCCGCTGTCGATGGTTGGGATGAACGTGGTCTATTCCGCGACCGCCGCCCCCGTCGGGATGATGTCGGATCGGATCGGCCGGCGCGGGCTGCTGGGGCTGGGAATGGCGGTGCTGGCGCTGGCCGACATCCTGCTCGCCGCCAGCACCGGGCTGGTGGGGCTCGCGCTCGGCCTCGCGCTGTGGGGCCTGCATCTGGCGCTGACCCAGGGCCTGCTCGCCGCCCTGGTGGCGGACACGGCGCCGGAAGAAGCGCGCGGCACCGCGTTCGGCGCGTTCAACCTGCTGACCGGCATCGCCCTGCTGCCGGCGAGCGTCCTCGCCGGCGTGCTGTGGCAGGAATTCGGGCCGGCCGCGACGTTTGCCGCCGCCGCCGGGTTCGCGGCCATCGCGGCCCTGTCGCTGCGCTGGCTGCCGCGTGGCCCTCAGACCGCCGGGTTGTCCCCCGGGTAGTGCAGGATCATCCGGTAGCAATCCAGGCTGCGGCTATAGAACTCATAAGCCGCGCCCCATAGATACAGCCGGAACCGACGATAGTTGAATTCACCAAAATTGTCGATAACGAAGTCTTTGTTGTTGTCGAAGTTGATCGCCCATTGTTTGAACGTCAGAAAATAACTCCATCTGTCGGAGAAGCATTCCTTCATGTTCAGTGGTGTCTTGGCCAGTTGCGTCATGAAATCGTGCAGAACGAGGAAGGAGTGGTTGCCCGGGTAGATGTATTTCACCATGAAAGACGACAATTCGTATTTCTTGATGCAGGCGCTGCCGTCGAGGAAAATGTTGCCGCCCGGCTTCACCAGCTCCATGAACTTGGCCAGCACCTTGTCGTACTGCGGCAGATGCTCGATCACGCCCATGATGACGATGGCGTCGTATTTGCGGTCGGTCTTGTAGGCCAGCAGGTCGGAGAAAATCAGCTCCCAGTCCTGCCCCAGTTCCTTCGCCCGCCCGTTCAGGTAGTCGATGGACGCCTGCGAGATGGAAATGCCGGTGCACTTCACCCCGCGCGCCGAAGCGTATTCGAACCACGCGCCCCAGCCCGGCCCGATCTCCAGGATATGGTCGCCGGCCTTCAGGCCCAGCTTGTCGAAGCAGTATTCGAACTTGCGCGTGGTCGCGACATCGAGGGTTTCGTCGTCGGCTTCGTAGACCCCCTGTGTGTAACAGGGGGTGATCGGGTCGAGCAGGGAAAGAAAAAATTTCGGGTCGATGTCGTAGTGCGAGCTGATCGCCGCGCGGTTGGTCTTGACCTGCCCCATCAGCACCGGTTGCAGGAAGCGCCAGATGGTGGTGACGAGATGGAAATCGCCCATCGTCTGCCGCAGCGCGAACGGCTTGAGCATGTCGCCTTCGAGGTCGATGTCACCCGCCAGATACGCCTCGGCGAAGCGGCCCTCGTCGAGGCTCGACAGCGCCTTCAGCCCGGCCGGGTTGTGCAGCAGCACGCGGAACTCCGGCGCCCCCTTGCCGAACGGCTGCACCGAGCCGTCGGGCAGGCGGATCTCGAACGCCACGGGCGAATCGGCGAAATGTTGCGCCACCTTGCGCAGCACGAACCCGGCGCGGCCACGCACTTCCGGCGCGGTCGGCGGCCGGGCGGCCGCCTGGTCGGCCGACATCGCGGCTTGGTCGGACATGGGGGCCCCCTTTTGGTATTTCCGGTTACAATCGCCGCGCCCGCGCCGGTTGTCACGCGCTGTTCATGCTCCCTCCATCTGGGGGCGCGCGGGCGTGCGGTTTTTGCAGCCGGGCTTTCGCGCGCCCCGCCGGATCGGCCACAGTGTCGGCCCCGCCAGCCGGAGCGCCGCATGGGCCATTACAACATGTTCGCCGGGCGCAGCGCCGAGCGCCTCGCGGCCCTCAGCGACGGGGTGTTCGCGGTCGCCATGACGCTGCTGGTGCTGGACCTGCACGCCCCCGCCGCCGAGGCGGTGCACAGCGAGGCCGACCTGCTCGCCGCCCTGTGGCTGCTGGCGCCGCGCCTGCTGGTGTACATGCTCAGCTTCATGACGCTCGGCATCTTCTGGGTGGGCCAGCAGACGCAGCTCAATTTCGTGACGCACAGCGACCGGCATCTGTCGTGGATTCACCTCGCGTTCCTGTTCACCGTCACGCTGATGCCGTTCTCCACGGCGCTGATGGCCGAGTTCATCGCCTATCGGGCGGCGCTGGTGCTGTACTGGCTGAACATCCTGGCCCTGGGCGCGATCGTGTTCGCCAGTTGGGCGTATCTGGAGCGCGCCGGCCTGCTGAAGCCGGATGTCGCCCCCGGCATCGGCAAGGCGGTGCGCCGGCGCGTCATCGTCGCGCAGGCGCTGTACGCGCTGGGTGCCGCGCTGTGCGCCTACAGCACGCTGGCGAGCCTCGGTTTCATCGTGCTGGTGCAGCTCAATTACGCGGTGGCGCCGCGCATCGGCCTGCTGCAACGGCTGTAGCGCGCGGTCGCCAGTCCCGCTTATGTCCGGCGCCGGGTCTCCTCGTTGGCCGAGCCGGCGGCACGTTCGGCGGCGCCACGCCCCGCGCGCGCGCGCACCTCGCCAGCGTCGTCCGGGGGCGGCACCCGGATCAGCAACGGCGAGGGCGGCACCGGGCCGGCCGCCTCCAGCGCGGACTGGCGGGACAGCGCCTCGTATTTGTCGGTGAACTCGGCGGCCATCGCCCGATACACGTCGCGATACAGAGGGTCGTTGCTGCTCTCGAGCATGCGCAGACACTCGGCGATTTTCGCCGCGTAATACGACAGATCGGCCATTGGCCCCAGCTTCCTCCCTGCCGCGCCACGGCGACTCGGCGCGCGCACGCCTAACGGCATTAATATCCTTTTAGCACATTTCGAGTCACGCGAAATGAGCGGGGCGGCAGCATCACGAGGCGGCATGGACCCGAGGGTTTCAGCCTGGGGTGGTGACGATTTGTCCCACACTCAACCTGCGTGCAACGAAAGCCCGGGGCACACGCCAACGCAGCGCCGCGTCACCGCGCGGAGGCGTGCCCTTCTACACAGTTCCGTGATGCACCCGTGGCGCGGCCCTGTCCAGCCATCCGCCAGCGCCTCAGCCAGCAGCTCCGGCGGCAGGCGCGGGCCGAGCGGGCGCGCCGCCGCGCCGATTCGGGCGCCACGTCATCACGCCCCGGCGCGCACCGCAATTTCAATCCAGGGTTGTGCGTCGCGCGAGAATTATGTTCAATCGCAGCAATAACCGTTGCCAAAAGCGGCATTATTGAGAAGAATGTCGCCATGGGGTCTTTGTTTCGGATATCGGCATATCGGCGCCACGCCGCCGGCTCCGGCAAGAACCGGCTCGCGGTGCTGCGATCGGCGTATTTCGGCCTGCTCGCGGCCCGCGATGGCGTCACCTCGCTCGAATACGCACTCATCGGATTGTTCGTCTTCGTCGCCGTGGCCGGCGGTATCTCGGGCTATGGCGGCAGCCTGGGCAGCTATATGGCCAACGCGTTCGCCCAGATCGCGAGCAATCTGTAGCGGTCCGGCGCCTGCTCCGTCCCGGCAGGGCGCCAGTCCCTCGGTGCGCACCGCCCGCTACCCCGCCATCGGCGCGGTGCGCACGCCCCCCTCGGTGCCGGTGACGAACAGCACCCGGCCCGCAAGCGGCGTGCTGACCAGCAGCATGTCGCCCGGCGCCAGCATGTCCGCCGCCGGATCGAAGAAGCCGGGGGCGGCGACCTCCTCGGGCGTCGCGGGCGGCACCAGCGTGGCGCCGAGCGTGGGCAGGTGCGCGCGGTAGTGCCAGAGGGTGAAACCCTGGGCATAGGCGAGCACGGACAGGTTACGAATGGCGAAGGACATTGGACGCTCCTGATGGCTAACGGCATTAGCCTTCCCGCTCTCCGCCAGTCGCGCCACGATCGTGGCACAAAAAAAGACCGCC
>JAKBCB010000128.1 GCA_021808185.1 Pseudomonadota bacterium | reverse complement strand
AAAACGGTAACGCATCCACCCGACCCTGCCCGGTTGAAGGCGGAGGTTGCGATGCTGCGACTGATCGGGTGTGTGACCGAGCAGCACGATGACTGGCTCGTTGGCGTGGCGGTTCTGGTCTGCCTGTTGGCCTGCGTCACAGCGATGAACCTGACGGCGCGCGCCTTCACGGCGGGCGGGCGGGCGCGGGCGGCCTGGATCGCGGGTGCCTCGGCCGCGTTCGGCGGCGGCGTGTGGGACACGCATTTCATCGCCATGCTGGCCTTTCGGCCGGGCCTGCCGTTCGGCTTCGCGGTGCCGCTGACCGCCGTCTCGCTGGTGCTGCCAGTCTTTGGTGCCGCGCTGGCGATCTCGGTGCAGGCCTATGGCACGCCAATAGTGGGTCCCGTTTGGACGCCGATTGACAGGCGCGACCTGTCGCGGCGCGTGCTCGACACGCTGGACCAGGCCGGACTGGCGCCGGAGCGATTGGAACTGGAGATCACCGAGGGCGTGCTGATGGACGACACCGACCGGGCGGTGGCGATCCTGCGCGACCTGAAGGCACGCGGGGTCCGCATCGCGCTGGACGATTTCGGCACCGGCTTTTCCAGCCTGAGCTATCTGCGCCGCTTCCGCTTCGACACGCTGAAGATCGACACATCCTTCGTCGCCGCCATCGGCGAGGACGCCGAGGCGGACGCGATCATCCGCGCGGTGATCGCGCTCGGCCACAGCCTGAACCTCGACGTGATCGCCGAGGGGGTGGAGACGCCGGCGCAACTGGCGCATCTGCTGGCGGAGGAGGCGATGCGGGCCTGACGCGGGGCGCCAGACCCGACCGACGCCTCAGCCGCCGATCTTGCCGCCCAGCTCGTCCTCGATATGCGCGCGGATGATCTCCTCGAACGAGGACTCCGCCACGAAGCCCAGCGCCTTGGCGCGCGGAGTGTCGAAGTTACGCGCCCAGCCGGAGACGATCTTGATGATGGTCGGGTCCGGCTCCCGCCGGATCAGCGCCACCGCCTTCTCGCCGGCCACCTTGCGCAGCGCCGCGATCTGCTCGCCCACCGTGGCCGACAGGCCGGGCATCGACAGCGCCCGGCGCGGACCGACCGTGGCGAGGTCCATCGTCGCGGCATGGATCAGAAACCCGATGGCCGCGCGCGGCGAGGCGTGCCAGTGGCGCACATCCTCGCTGACCGGCAACACCGCTTCCTTGCCCGAAAGCGGCTCGCGCAGGATGTTCGAGAAGAAGCCGCTGGCCGCCTTGTTCGGGGTGCCGGGGCGGATGCAGATGGTCGGCAGCCGGATGGCGATGCCGTCGAAGAAGCCCTTTCGCGAGTAATCGCTGAGCAAAAGCTCGCCGATGGCCTTCTGGGTGCCGTAGCTGGTCAGCGGAGTGGTGAAGAATTCGTCGCCGATGGCCTCCGGGAACGGCGCGCCGAACACCGCGATGGAGGAGGTGAACACCACGCGCGGGGTATAAGGCTGCACCAGCCCGGCTTGCCGAATCGCCTCGAACAGATAGCGGGTGCCGTCGAGATTGATGCGATAGCCCTTGTCGAAATCGGCCTCCGCCTCGCCCGAGACGATGGCGGCGAGGTGGAAGATCACGTCCGGGCGGTCGGCGAGGCACTGGGCCGCGATGCCGGGGGTGGACAGATCCTCGGCGCTGCGATTGACGGTGCCCTGGAAGCCGGCCGGGAACGGCGGCTCCACCACGTCCACCAGCGTCAGCGCGGTGACAGGCTTGCCGCCGAGGCCGCCATCGGCGATCAGGCGGGACGTGAGTTTGCGGCCGATCATGCCGGCGGCGCCGATAATCAGGATATGCATGGCGTTTCTCTCCTTCGAGCCATTCTAGCCGGGTGGGTGCCGCGCGCTACACCAGATGGCGCGGCACCGCCACCGACCATTCGCGCGAGACAAGGCGCGTCTCGCCCTCCCAGGCGTCGAGCGTGGCGTGGATATGGAAATCGGTGGCCGTCGCCGTCAGCACGGTGCGCGAGGTCGCGGACACCTGCCAGTCGCCGCGTCCTTGTTCCATGCGGAACGTGACCTCGCCCCGGGCGCTGAGCGGGTCGTCGGGGTGGATGCTGAAGCGGTCCAGCGACCAGAGCCGGTATTCCAGACCGGTGGGGTCGATGCGATAGCGCCCGGTGTCGTCGCGCACCTCGAACGTCGCGGTCCCGCTGATCTGGTCGTGCGTCACGGCGCGCGAGGCGATCGGCGGTTCGAGGAAGGTGCGCGGCAGCGCGGGGGCGGCCTCCGGGGGCGGGAAGGGCGGCAGCGCTGTATCCTCCGGCGCGGGCGGGCGGTGCGGCAGGGTCAGGCGCGCGGCGTCCGGGGCGAGCGTCAGCGTCGAGGCCTCCGGCGAGGGCCAGACCAGCGGCCAGTACGTGGTGGAGAGCGCGAGACGCACGCGGTGGCCGGGCGGGAAGCGGTGCGCGCAGTCGTTCAGTTGCAGCCGCACCCGCACCGGCTGGCCGACCGGCAGCGGGGTGGGGGTTTCGTGGCTGTCGCGGTGGGTCAGGTTCAGCACGCCGTAGCTCAGCCGCAGGCTGGCGCCGTCCGGTGCCACGTCGCACAGGCGGGCGACCAGCATCGCGTTGGGCTTGTCGGCGGTGATGGTGGCTTCCAGCACGGGGGCGCCGGCGATGACGAAGCCATCGGCCAGCGGCGCGCTGTCGAACACGACGGACAGGCCGTCATCGGTGCGCTGGTCCCCCGGCGCCTCGTTGCCGCTGCCGTAGCCGCACCAGGCACCGGACAGTTCGCCCAGATGTTGCGGCGTGCCGACGGTGATGGGCGCCGTCGCCGTGGCCTCGGCGCCGAGCGTGTGGTCGCCGAGCGCCCAGGGGCGGTGCTCGATGCGCGGGGAGGGGCAGGCGGCTTCGGCGATCCAGTGGCCGGGGCGGGTATCGTAATCGGTGGCGGGGTGGACGAAATCTTCCACCCACACCCGGTATTGCGGCCCGCCCATGACCCCGGTGTCGATCCCCTTCAGCCAGTGGTCCCACCAGCGCAGGGCCTCCTGGAGAAAGCCGATCGCCGGGCCGGGGCGCGCGAAGTGCGGGTATTTGTGCGCCCAGGGGCCGACAAGTCCCTTGCGGGGGCAGGAAAGCCGCTCCAGCATCCGCGGCACGGCGTTGGAATACCCGTCCGCCCAGCCGCCGATCAGGTAGCAGGCCGCGGTGATCTTCTCCGGTGCCTCGCAGACCGAAGCGTGTTTCCAGAAATCGTCGCGGGTCTGGTGTTGCAGCCATTCGGCGAGCAGCAGCGGCTCGGCTTGCAGCCGCTCCAGCCACATCGCGCGCCAGTTCTCGCCGACGATTTCGGGCGCGGGCGGGCGCGACTGGTAGCCGAGCATGGTGGAAGCCCAGCGCAGATTGTCGGTCAGCAGCGCGCCGCCCATGTGGTGAATGTCGTCCGCATAGCGGTCGTCCGTGGAGCAGAGCGAGATGATCGCCTTGAGTGCCGGCGGTTGCAGGGCCGCCACTTGCAGCCCGTTGAACCCGCCCCACGAGATGCCCATCATGCCGACGGCGCCGGTGCACCAGGGCTGACGCGCGATCCAGGCGATCACTTCCACGCAGTCGTCCAACTCCTGTTGCAGGTATTCGCCGCGCAGCAGGCCATCGGAATCGCCGCTGCCACGCATGTCCACGCGCACGGCGGCGTAGCCGTGGCCGGCGAAATACGGGTGCGTGAGGTAATCGCGCACCGCCGTTCCGTCGCGGCGGCGATACGGCAGATATTCGAGGATGGCGGGCACCTTGTCCGCCTCCGCGTCCTCCGGCAGCCAGATACGCGCCGCGAGTTTCGTGCCGTCCGACATGGTGATCCACACCGGGTCGTGCATGACGACGCGGCGGGGGAAGCTTTCGACGTGGCGCATCAGATGTCTTTCGCGAAGCGCAGGCCGTCGTAGATGGCCGCGTGGATGTTGCGGCTGTGCACGGCGTCGCCGATGCGCAGCAGCCTGAATGTTCCGTCCGGATTGCGCACCACAGTCTGCGGGCGGCCTTCGACCAGGGCCTCGTAGTCCACTTCACCGAGGTTCACCGAGGCGGGTTTCAGCGCCCAGTACAGCTCGTCCACCGGCAGCGTGCCGTGCTCGACCACGACCTGATCGACGCGCCGCTCCTCGGTGTGCGCGCCGTAGTCGCTGCCGATGGTGGCGACCAGTTCGTTGCCTTCGCGCCGCACCGCGAGCAGGCGGGCGTTGATGGTGACGCGCACGCCGAGCCGGTTGAAGGCGCGCGCGTAGATGGCGTGGTTCATGCCGCCCATTTCCGGGGCGAAGAAGCGTTCGGGCGAGACGATCTCCACCGCCGATCCGGCCTCGGCCAGCATCTCGGTTGCCTGCATCGCGGGATGCGTGCCGTTGTCGTCGAACACCAGCGCGCGCGGGGCGGGCTTCACCTGCCCGGAAATGATGTCCCATGTGGAGACGACGAGCGCGCCGCCGCTTTGCAGGATGTCCGTGTTGGGCACGCCGCCGGTGGCGACGATCACCACGTCCGGGGCCTCGGCCAGCACCTCCGCCTCGGTCGCATAGGTGGAAAAGCGCAGGTCCACGCCGAGACGTTCAAGTTGGCCCAAGCGCCAATCGACGATGCCGATCAGATCGCGCCGGCGCGGCGTGCGCGTGGCGAGCAGCAGTTGTCCGCCGGCCTTCTCCGTCGCCTCGAACAGCACCACCGAATGGCCGCGCTCGGCGGCCACCCGGGCGGCTTCCAGGCCGGCCGGCCCCGCGCCGACCACGACCACCGTTCGCGCCGGCCCCGTGGCGCGAGCGATGACGTGTGGCATGGTCGCCTCGCGCCCGGTCGCGGGGTTGTGGATGCACAGTGCCTCGTGGCCCTCGTAGATACGATCCAGGCAATAGGTGGCGCCGACGCAGGGCCGGATATTTTCTTCATTGCCGCTGCGAACTTTTGCCACGATGTGCGGGTCCGCGAGCAACGCACGGGTCATGCCCACCATATCCAGCTTGCCGGCGGCGATGGCATGACGCGCGGTGGCGACATCGGCGATGCGGGCGGCATGGAAGACGGGGATGCCGACCTCCGCCCGCACTTCGCCGGAAAAGTCCAGATGCGGGGCGGACCGCATCCCGGCGAGCGGGATCACGTCGATCAGCGCATTGTCGTGCTCGATATGGCCGCGAATGATGTTGAGAAAATCCACCATGCCGGACGCCTTGAAGCGCCGCGCGATCTCCACCCCGTCCGCGCGGGACAGGCCGACATCCCATGCCTCGTCGGCGACCATGCGCAGGCCGAGCAGGAAGTCCGGGCCGACCGCCTTGCGCATCGCCTCGATCACGCGCAGCGAGAATCGCATCCGGTTTTCCAGCGAGCCGCCGTATTCATCCGTGCGCTGGTTTGTCGCGGGCGACCAGAACCCGTCGGCGAGGTGGCCATATGCCTCGATCTCCAGCCCGTCGAGACCGGCCGCCTGCATCCGCTGTGCGGCCGATGCGTAGTCCGCGACGATGCGCTCGATATCCCAGTCCTCGATCGTCTTGGGGAAGGCGCGGTGCGCCGGCTCGCGCAGGGGCGACGGGGCGAGGACCGGCAGCCAGTCCGCCTTGTTCCAGCCGGTGCGGCGACCGAGATGGGTGAGCTGGATCATCACCGCCGTGCCATGCTCATGGCACTCGTCGGTCAACTCGCGCAGCCAGGGAACGATCTCGTCCTTGTAGGCGAGCAGGTTGCCGAAGGCGGGCGGGCTGTCGCGGGAGACGACGGCGGACCCTGCCGTCATGGTCAGCGCGGCGCCACCCTTGGCCTTTTCCACGTGATAGAGGCGGTATCGCCCTTTCGGCATACCGTCCTCGGAATAGGCCGGCTCGTGCGCGGTGCTCATCACGCGGTTGCGCAGGGTGAGGTGCTTGAGCTGGAACGGGCGCAGCAGCGGGTCGGTCTCGGTCATGGCACGCTCGATGAGTTTACGGCAGTCTGCACCCGCGCGCGGCTGGCTGCCCAGCCCCGGCGGCAGGGGGATTTGCACGCAACGGCAAAGGCGCTTGAATACGCGCGACATGGCAGCAGCAACGACATCAGCGACACGGCCCCTGCTGACGGCGGGGCTGGTGCTGGCGGACCGGTTCACCCTGGCGCCGTTCGCGCTGTTCGTGGACCATCTGCGCCTCGCGGGCGACGAGGGCGACCGCAGCCGGCCGATCCGGTGCGTGTGGCATGTGATGTCGGCGGCCGAGGCGCCGCTGCGCGCCAGTTGCGGCGTGACCGTTGCGCGAACGGCGCCGCTGCTCGACCCGCGCACGCTGGACTACGTGGTGGTGGTCGGCGGGCTGCTGCACACCGGGCGAGGGGTGGACGCGGCGACGCTGGACTATCTGCGCGCCGCCGCCGCCGCCGGCACGAAGCTGATCGGGCTGTGCACCGGCAGCTTCGTGCTCGCCCGCGCGGGGCTGATGCAGAGCCGGCCGGTCTGCGTCAGCTGGCTGCACCACGCCGATTTCCTGCGCGAATTCCCCGGCCATCCGGTGGTCGCGGACCGGCTGTTCCTGGTGGACGGCGACCGCATCACCTGCGCCGGCGGCGCGGGGGCGGCGGATCTGGCGACGTTCCTGGTCGAGCGGCACCTCGGCCACGCGGCGGCACAAAAAAGCCGGCAGGTGATGCAACTGGACGAAGCGCGCACCGGCGAGATGGCGCAGCCGCACCCGCCGGTCGGTGGCGACGTGGCGGACGGATTCGTGCGGCGCGCGCTGCTGCTGATGGAACAGAACCTGTCGCGGCCATTGCCGATCGTGCAGATCGCGGCGCGGCTGGGGCTGTCGCCGCGCCAGCTGGAACGCCGCTTCCAGACCGCGCTGCGGCAGCAACCGGCGGAGGCGTACCGCGCCTTGCGGCTGCGCTACGCCCGCTGGCTGCTGGACACCACCACGCGCAGCGTGACCGAGATCGCGCTGGAGGCGGGGTTTTCCGACTGCGCGCATTTTTCGCGCCAGTTCAAGGCATTGCACGGCGTGGCGCCGACCCGCGCGCGCGGCCAGGGCGGCGCGCGCGCGGACTTGGCGGGGCCGCGCGTGTTCGACTAACGCAGAATCCGAGCGTTCGCCGGATCGTACAGCGGCGCGAGCGAGGCGGTGGCGGGCACGCGAACGCCTGCGATTTCGATCTCGTAACGCCCGGCGCGAACGAAGTCGGGCGTCACCGGCACATCCGCCGCGACCCAGCCGAGGGCGACCGGGGCGCCGAGCGTATGGCCATGCATGGCCGAGGTCACGCGGCCAACGCGCGCCCCATCGCGCCAGATCGGCTCGTCGTGGAACAGAACCTGTTCCGGTGCCGCGAGCAGGAATTGCACGAGGCGTCGAGACAAGCCGGCCTCCCGCTGGCGCAGCAGCGCCTCCCGCCCGACGAAACCGCCCGGCTTGTTCCAGGCAGCGGTGAAGCCCAGGCCAGCTTCTAGCAGCGTCGTGTCGCTGTCGATGTCGTGGCCCCAGTGGCGATACGCCTTCTCCAGCCGCAGCGAATTCAGCGCGTGGTAGCCACAGAGCTTCATGCCGAACGGTGCGCCAGCCAGCATGATGCGGTCGAACACATGCGGGGCGAATTCCGTGGGGATATACAGCTCCCAGCCGAGTTCGCCGACATAGGTGATGCGGGTGGCGCGCACGCGGGCGAAGCCGAGTTCGATTTCCCGGCTGTCGCGGAACGCGAAGCCTTCGGCGGAAACATCGTCCGGCGTCAGTGTCG
Source organism: Pseudomonadota bacterium (assembly GCA_021808185.1). GTDB lineage: Bacteria > Pseudomonadota > Alphaproteobacteria > Acetobacterales > Acetobacteraceae > CAJCJG01. The sequence continues at coordinate 1,190 of JAKBCB010000128.1, read as the reverse complement.
CCAGAACGTCTCGCGCGCGCGGACCCATCAAGCTGAGCACCGCGTACGCCGATGTCACGTCGGTGACGATGCAGTTGGCGTCAGTGGCGGCGAGCTTCAGGTGATGCCGGTCGTGCGCCTGCGTGGCGGCGGCGGAGACAACCAGGAACTCGCGTTCCGCCAAGCGCGTCACCGTCAGGTCCGCCTCGATCCCGCCGCGTTCGTTCAGCCATTGCGTATAGACGACGCGGCCCGGCGGCACATCCATTTCGGCGGTGGAGATGCGGTTCAGCACCGCAAGCGAGTCGCGGCCCTGTACGAGATATTTCGCGAAACTGGACTGGTCGAACAGGCCGACCGTGGTCCGGACCGCCGCGTGTTCGTCGCCTGACGGGGCAAACCAGTTCTGCCGAGTGTAGGAGTATTCATAGGCCGGCACCTGGCCTTCGGCCGCGAACCAGTTGGCGCGCTCCCAACCCGACACCTCGCCGAACACGGCGCGATGCGCGGCAAGACGGTCGTGCAGGATGGAACGGCGGGCGCCGCGCGCGGTCTCGTTCTGGCGGAACGGCCAGTGCATCGCGTACAGCAGGCCGAGCGTCTCCGTCGTGCGTTCGCGCAAGTATGATTTGTTGCGCTGGAACGGCAGGAAGCGGCGGATATCCACGTCCCACAGATCCATGCCGGGATGGCCGTCGAGAATCCAGTCCGCCATGACCTTGCCCGCCCCGCCGGCGGACTGGATGCCGATGGAGTTGAAGCCGGTGGCGACGAACAGGCCGGGAAGCTCAGGCGCTTCGCCGAGGATGTAGCGCACATCGGGCGTGAAGCTCTCCGGCCCGTTGAAGAAAACGCGGATGCCGGCGCTCTCCAGGATCGGCAAGCGGTGGATGGCGCGGTCGAGGATCGGCTGGAAGTGCTCCAGATCCTCGGGCAACTGGTCGAAGCAGAAATCCTCCGGGATGCCGTCGGTGCCCCACGGCTTCGCCACCGGCTCGAAACAGCCGAGCAGGATCTTGCCCGCGTCCTCCTTGGCATAGATGCAGTTGTCGGTGTCGCGCAGCACCGGCAGATCGCGCGGCAAGCCTTCGATCGGCTCGGTGACGATATAGAAATGCTCCGACGCGTGCAGCGGTACGACGACGCCGTGGGCGGCGGCGAAATCGCGGCTCCACATGCCGCCGGCGAGCACGATCGTTCGCGCGCGCACC
>JAKBCB010000127.1 GCA_021808185.1 Pseudomonadota bacterium | reverse complement strand
GGGGCCCAATCATTCCGCCGCCGCGCGTTCCGGTGCCAGATGCTGGGTGCCGGTCAGGGCGCGCAGGATCGGCATGGTCTGGTGCGCCAGCAGATGCATGTGCCGCCGCCACAGGTCGCGCGGCACCCAGTCGTGGTGCGAGGTGATCAGCGTCTCGAACGGGCCGCTGGCCTCGCGGAACGCCGCCAGTTTCTCGGCCACCGTGCGCGGGCTGCCGGCGATCACCATGGTGTCGATGCAGTATTGCGGCGTCACCTCGGCATCCGGCATGTCCGGATGGGATTTCAGCATGTTGACGAAACCGCCGTGGGACGTGATGCCGATGATGTAGGTGAAATACCATTCCAGGCTGTTGCCGGGCGACCTCAGATAGGCGCGGGCTTCCTCGTCCGTTTCCGTCACCAGGATGGTGCGCGCGGCGCGCCACTTGCCTGGCTCCAGCGGCAGGTTTCGCTTCGCCTTCTCGTCGGCGTAGTCGCGCCAGTGCCCGATGGCGATGTCCTCCGGCACGAAATTGGCCGAGATCGTGTGCCAGCCGCGCCGTGCCGCCAGCCGCGAACTGCCGGAGTTGCGGCTCATCGAGGGCAGCATGATCGGCGGATGCGGGCGCTGGAACGGCTCGGTCATCTTGGCGATGCCGAGATGCGGCAGCACGTTGTCCTTGATGACGGTCTGCCAGTGCTTGCCGCGGATGTCGTACGGGGGGTCCGTGGTCCACAGCCTGATGATATGATCGATGCTTTCTTCCAGCATCTCCATGCGGTTCTTGTCGGTGACCCCGAACGCCTCGAAGTCCGGCGGCGAGGCGCCGGGGCCGATCCCCATCATGTAGCGGCCGTTCGAGAGATGGTCGAACTGTGCCGCTTCCCCGGCAATGACGGCGGGATGGCGGTTCGGCAGGCAATGCACGCCGGAGCCGAACATGATGTTCGGGCATTCGGCCAGAAGCCGGGCGAAGATCATCAAGGGCGAAGCGAACGGCTCGGAGGGCAGGAAGTAATGCTCGCCGAGCCAGACCTCATCGAACCCTTCCGCGTCCGCGGCGCGTATCACGTCCAGATCCTCGTGGATCAGCGTGTGGTAGCCGCGCTTGAAGTCGTGGATCGGGTGCATGAACATGCCCAGACGCATCGCTGTCCTCCCGCCGATTGTTCTTGGTTGGTCTCAGGCCCCGGGGACGTAGCACGGGCCGGGGATGCCCGGGTACGCGTCCAGCACCGCCGCGTCGATGTCCAGGCCGAGGCCCGGCCGGTCCGGCGGCTCGACATGGCCGTCGATCACCGGATAGGCGGGGCCGGCAAGATCGGTACGGAACGGGTTGATCGCGCCCACGTCGGCCTCGAAGATCAGCGCGTTGGACAGCGCCGACAGCAGGTGCACGTTGGCGGCGGTGGAGATCACCGTATGGCTGGTATGCGGCGCCGCCCACAGATGCCAGGCGCCGGCCATGTCCATGATTTTCTTCACCTCGCTGATCCCGCCGGCCTTGGTGCAGTCGGCCTGTGCCACGCTGATGCAGCCCTGTGCGAACAGGTCGCGAAACGCCTGCCGGGTGTAATGGTTCTCGCCCGCCGCGATCGGCACCGGCGTCCGTCGCGCCAGATCCGCGTAGGCGGACAGGTTATCCGGGGTGAACGGTTCCTCCAGCCAGTACACGCGATATTTCTCGCAGTAGGCGAGCACTTCCGGCAGATCGAGCGCGGTGTAGCGGGTGGCGGCGTCCACCGCGATGTCGAGCCCCTCGCCGAAGCTGCGCCGGATATGGCCGACCCGCTCGGCGTCGCGCCTGGGGTGGTCGCCGACGCGCAGCTTGATGGCGGTGTAGCCGGCCTCCACCAGCTTGCGGACCTCGCCTTCGAGCACCTCGGGCGGCTTGAAGCCGAGCGACAGGCCGCCGGCATAGGCCCGGATTTTTCTCTTTCCCCCGCCGAGCAGGCGATAGACCGGCTGGCCGAGCAGCTTGCCCTTCAGATCCCACAGCGCGATGTCGATCCCGGACAGCGCGATCACGCTGCCGGCGCCCAGCCCGTGGGTCACCACCTGCTGGCGGCACAGCTTCGCCCAGATACCCTCGGTGTCGAACGGATCGGCGCCGAGGATGAGCGAGCCGAGGCCCCGCTGCACCACTTCGGCCATGGCCGTGGGGTTCTGGCCGTGATGCGCCTCGCCCCAGCCGACGGTGCCGTCGTCGGCGGTGATGCGCACGACCACGCAATCGCGCTTGGTGTTCGCGCCGAGGCCGAGGCGGACCAGTTCGCCGGCAAATGCCCGCGAATGCGCTGTGGCGCGTACCTCGATGATTTTTGCCATCGACGTCCTCCCCGGTCTTCTTGGAGTGGACGTTAGCAGGCGGCGCACGGTCCGGGCAGGGGCGACGTGCGGCCGGATGGCGGCGCATCCGGTCTCTTCGCACGACGCGGCCCTTGTCATCGCGCCCGAGTCGCGCGATCTACCTTCAATCAGGACCGTGCGCGTCCGCTTCGGCGCGCGAACCCCTTGGCGCAGGACGCTTGGCATGTTCATCGAGACCGAAGGCACCCCCAATCCCGCCACGCTGAAATTCCTGCCCGGGCGCGATGTGATGGGCATGGCGACCGCCGATTTCCCGACCGCCGACAGCACCGCCCGCAGCCCGCTGGCCGCCGCGATCTTCGCGCTGCCGGGGGTGGCCCGCGTGTTCCTCGGCGGCGACTTCATCACCGTGACCAAGGACAACGAGATCGCCTGGCAGTCGCTCAAGCCCCAGGTGCTCGGCGCCATCATGGAGCATTTCGTCGCTGGCCGCCCGGTGATCGAGGGCGAGGGCGCCGATGCCGCCGAGGACGTGCTGCCCGAGGACGCCGAGGTGGTCGCCCAGATCAAGGAACTGCTGGACACGCGGGTCCGCCCGGCGGTGGCCGGCGATGGCGGGGACATCGTGTTCCGCGGGTTCCGCGATGGCGTGGTGCGCCTGCATATGCAGGGCGCGTGCAGCGGCTGCCCGTCCTCGACCGCCACGCTCAAGCACGGCATCGAGAACATGCTGCGCCATTATGTCCCGGAAGTGATCGCCGTCGAGCAGGTCGCCGCCTGACGGCCAGGCTTGTCGGGCAACGCCCGACCGCCTAGTGACACGGCATCACTGTTCAGCATCAAACAAAAGAGGCTCCCATGACGCTCGACGCCAGCGCGCTCGATGCGCTGTTCCGCGAGGCGCGTACCCATAACGGCTGGCTGGATCAGCCGGTGACGGACGCGGACCTGCACGCGATTTTCGACCTGATGAAGTTCGGCCCGACCTCGGCCAACTGTTCGCCCGCGCGCTTCGTGTTCGTCCGCACGCCGGAGGCGAAGGAAAAGCTGAAGCCGGCGCTTTCGGCCGGAAATCTGGCCAAGACCATGTCCGCGCCGGTGACGGCGATCGTGGCCTACGATCCCAGGTTCTACGACCACTTGCCGAAGCTGTTCCCCCACGCCGACGCCCGCGCCTGGTTCGTCAGCAGCGAGGCCCTGGCGGAGGAGACGGCGTTCCGCAACTCCACGCTGCAAGGCGCCTATTTCATTATCGCCGCGCGCGCGCTCGGCATCGACACCGGCCCGATGTCCGGCTTCGACAAGGCGAAGGTGGACGAGGCGTTCCTGGCCGGGCATGGCTGGAAGTCCAACTTCCTGATCAATCTTGGCCACGGCGACGCGGCCAAGCTGTTCGCCCGCAGCCCGCGCTTCGAGTTCGCCGAGGCCTGCGAGATCGTCTGAACGGTCGCTTCCGGGTATCGGCGCGGCGGAGGTAGTCTGCGGCGTATGTTGCTGCTCTCCCTGGATGCCGCCCTGGCGCGCGCCTCGGCCGCCGTGATGCGCGACGATCTCGTGATCGCCGAGCACGCCATGGTGGCCGAGCGCGGACAGGCGGCGGCACTTGCACCGATGGTCGCCAGCGTGCTGGCCCAGGCCGCCGTGTCCGCGACGGATCTCGATGCCGTCGCGGTCACCGTCGGCCCGGGCAGCTTCACCGGGCTGCGGGCGGCACTCGCGCTCGCGCACGGCATCGCGCTGGCGGTGGGCCGGCCCCTGGTCGGCGTGACCGTCGCGGAGGCTTTGGCGCAGGCGGTGCCGAATATCGGCGCGCGGGCGCATTGGTGCGCCATCGACAGCCGGCGCGGGCGCATTTTTCTCGACACCGGGAACGGTCCGCGCCCGGTCCCGCTCGACGCGCTACCCAAGGCATCGGGGCCGGTGGCGGTGACCGGCGATGCCGCCATCACGGTCGCGGCACGGCTGGCCGCGCGCGGCGCCGATGTCTGGCTCACCGATGCAAGGCTGCCACGCGCGGCCGACGTGGCACGGGTCGCGGCCCGGCGGCTCACCGGCCTGTTGCCACCGCTGCCGGCGCAACCGCTGTATATCGACCCGCCCGAAGCAAAGCTCCCGGCCGGCGGCTTGCGGCCAGCGCCGGCGGCATCGCTGACATGAGCCGCGATCTGGCGGAGGCCACGCCCGCGCACGCCGAGGCGATGGCGGCGCTGCACGCCAGTGCCTTTCCGCCCGCCGAGCGCTGGGCCGCGGCAACCTTCGCGACGCAGCTTGCGCTGCCCGGCGTGTTCGGCGCGCTCGCCGGAGCCGAGGGGATGGTGCTCGCGCGCTGTGCCGCGGACGAGGCGGAGATCCTGACCCTTGCCGTGGTTCCGGCCGCCCGTCGCGCGGGGCTTGGGGCGGCGCTGCTGCGCGCGGCGGAAGCGCGGGCACAAGCGCACGGCGCGCGCAAGATGTTCCTGGAGGTGGCGACCGGCAATCTGGCGGCCCGAGCGCTGTACGAAGCGGCGGGTTATACGCGGGTAGGGCGCCGGCCGCGCTACTACGCGGATGGCTCGGACGCGCTGGTGTTTACGCGAAAGCTCACGCCCGCCGCAGCCATAGCCGAGTAATGCCGTCCGCCGCGTCCTCCTGCGCCAAGACCTGATGGCCCTGTGCGGTGGCGGTGGCGGGAACATTCCGGCGTGGCTCCTCACCGCGCAGCAATACGAGCAAGGTCTGCCCGCTCGCCATGCAGTCAAGCGCGAGCCGTGTGCGAACGAATGTCATCGGGCAGACCAGACCGGTAATGTCGAGCGTGCGGTCCGGGTTGCGATCAGCGGTGGACGCGGGGGTGGCACTCGTCTTTGCCATGACTGGACAGTTGCTTTCCGACGAAATATCCGTTGCGAAACTCAGCAGGCCGCACCTATATGGCGCAAGTCCTGCGGACTGAAAGGGAGTATGATGAACGACATTTCGCAACAGCCTGATGTGCTCGCGTTGACCGCCCAGATCGTCTCGGCCCACGTCTCGAACAACTCTGTCACTCCCGATGCGCTGCCTGCGTTGATCCAGGACGTCTATCGGACGCTCTCGGGCGTCGGCAAGGAGCCTTCGGCGCCGGACAAGCCGCAGCCGGCGGTCCCGGTCAAGAAGTCCGTTTTTCCGGACCACATCGTCTGTCTGGAGGACGGCAAGAAACTGAAGATGCTCAAGCGGCATCTGAAGACCGCCTACAACATGACGCCGGAGCAATACCGCGAGCGTTGGGGCCTGCCACAGGACTACCCCATGGTGGCGCCGAATTACGCCCGCCATCGCTCGTCGCTGGCCAAGAAGATTGGCCTCGGCACCAAGCCGCGCGGCCGCAAGTAGGGGCGATCGCCCCCACTCCCTTCGCCACGGACCCAGGGCGGCGGCTGGCCGGTTTGCCACCCGCCGCCCGCCCCATGTAACCTCCATCCGCGCCTGTCGTCGTGCCGGGGCCGGCCCTTGGCCCGGGGGCGGCTCGCGAGGTTGATCTGGGCCGGGGGGCGATCCGCCCCGGATCGCTGGGAACAGGATGGAAAGCCGCATCGAACGCCTCTGCGTCGAACGGGGATTGAAGATGACCGGCCAGCGCCGCGTCATCGCCCGCGTGCTGTCGGAGACCGGCGACCATCCCGATGTGGAGGAGTTGTACCGGCGGGCCGCGGCCCTCGACAGCCGTATCTCCATCGCCACCGTCTATCGCACCGTGCGGCTGCTCGAAGAAAAAGGCATTCTCGAACGCCGCGATTTCGGCGGTGGGCGCGCGCGCTACGAGCCGAGCGAGCATGGCCATCATCATCACCTCATCGACGTGGAGAGCGGGCGCGTGATCGAATTCGAGGACGCCGAGCATGAGCGCGTCTTGGCCGCGATCGCGGCAAGGCTCGGGTTCGATCTGGTGTCGCACCGGCTGGAACTGTTCGGCCGCCGCCGCGAGACCGCTTCGGCGCCAGCCGCCGCCGAAGCGCCCAAGGGCCACCGCCGGGCCGGAGTGACCCGATGACCGCGATCGATCCGGTGGGCATGCCGGCGCCAGGGGATGGCGGCCTGACCTCCGGCTTCGGCGAATTGCGCGGCGGCAATCTCGGTGTGCGCATCGCCGCCACACCGCAGGAGATCGACGCGGCGCAGGCGCTGCGCTATCGCGTTTTCTACGAGGAGATGGGCGCGCGGCCGGGCGAGGACGCCGCCGCCAGCCACCGCGACCGCGACGAGTTCGACGCGGTGGCCGACCATCTGCTGGTGTTGGACCACGCCATCGGGCCGGGGCCGGAGGGAGTCGTCGGCACCTACCGGCTGATCCGCCAGGCCGCCGCCGCGCGCATCGGCCGGTTCTACTCCGCCGACGAGTACGACATTTCCACCGTGATCGGCTTCCCCGGCAATGTCATGGAGCTGGGCCGTTCCTGCGTGCATGCCGACTATCGCGGCCGGGCGGCCATGCAGTTGCTGTGGCGGGGCATTGCCGCCTACGTGTTTCTGCACCGCATCGACCTGATGTTCGGCTGCGCCAGCCTGCCCGGCACCGACCCGGACGCGATCGCCACCGAACTGACGTATCTGTACCACAACCACTTGGCCCCCCCGGCGATCCGCCCGCGCGCGCTGCCCAGCCGCTACGTGGACATGCGGCGGGTGGACCCGGCGAGCTTCGACCCCAGACGCGCGCTCGCGGCGCTGCCGCCCCTGATCAAAGGCTATCTCCGGCTCGGCGGCTTCGTCGGCGATGGCGCGGTGATCGACCCGCAGTTCAACACCACCGACGTTGCCGTGGTGGTCAAGACGGATCTCGTCACCGACAAATACTACCGCCATTACGAGCGCCAGGTACGGGACGCCCTGGAGTAGCCGGCGATGGCCCGCTTCAACGTCATCATGACCGCCCCGCGCCTCGCGCCGGCCGCCGTGGCGGTGCTGGAACAGGCCGGCTGCGCCATCCACTACACCGGGCCATACCCGTCCGGTGCCGTGCTCGGCGAGTTGGCCGCGCGCGTGCGGGCGGATGCGATCCTGTCGCGCCAGGGACAGGTGAACGCGGTCGCCATCGCAGGCTCGCCCCTATTGCGCATCGTGGCGCGGCATGGCGTGGGCGTGGATGAGGTCGATCTGGTGGCCGCGCGCGCACATGGCGTCATCGTCACCAACGCCCCCGGCTCCAACACCCGCGCCGTCGCCGAACACTCGATGGCGGCCATGCTCGCGCTGGCCAAGGGGCTGAAACCGTTCGGTCTGGCGGTCGCGGCCGGTGAGTGGCGGGCGGCAGGCGCCAGCGGGCGGGATATTGCCGGGCTGCGCCTCGGACTGCTGGGATTCGGGGCCATCGCGCGCGCGGTCGCGGCATTGGCGCGGCCCTTCGGCATCAGCGTTGCCGCCTTCACGCGCGGCCCGATCGAGGCGGCGGATGGGGTGCCGCGCGCCGACTCCCTGCTCGAGCTTGCCGCCGCCAGCGACGTGCTGTCCGTGCATTGCCCGCTGACTCCGGAAACACGCGGCTGCGTGGGCGCCGCCGTGCTCGCCGCCATGCCGACGGGCGGCTTCGTCATCAACACCGCGCGTGGCGGTATCGTCGATGAGGATGCGCTGTTGGCCGCCCTGAACTCCGGCCACATCGCGGGGGCGGCGCTGGACGTGTTCGCCACCGAACCGCCGCCGCCCGACCATCCGCTGCTGACCCATCCGCGTGTGCTCGCGACACCGCATGTCTCCGGGGTGACGCCGGACTCGCTGACCGCGATGGGCGTGATGGCCGCCGAGTGCATCGCCGCGGCACTGACCGGGGGCACCATCCCGCCGGAGCGGATCGTCGTTCCGGCGTGCTGAAAGCCCCGCTCTCCTGGCTCGCCGCCCTGGCGGGCTGGCGTGCCCATGCCGCGGCGGCCGCGCTCGGCCTGCTGTCGGCCCTGGCGCTGCCGCCACTGCACGTGCTGCCGGTGCTGTTGCTCGCGGTGCCCGGGCTGCTGGCACTGATCGGGGGGGCGCCGACGTTCCGCGCGGCGCTGCTGCGCGGCTTCTGGTTCGGCTTCGCGCACCACCTGCTCGGCCTGTATTGGCTGACGGACGCCATTCTGATCGAGGCCGCGCGCTACTGGTGGCTGGTGCCGCTCGCGGTGCCGGCGCTGTCCCTGGTGCTGGCTCCGTTCATCGCCGTCGCCTGTGGCGTGGCCCGCCTCGCCCGGCCGGGCTGGCGCCGCGCTTTTGTTCTTGCCGGTGCCTGGGTGCTCACCGACCTCGTGCGTCAGTTCATTTTCACCGGATTTCCGTGGAACCCCTGGGGTGCGGATTGGGCGGTACCCGGCGGGTTTGGCGACATCTTCATCCAGTCGGCGGCCTGGGTTGGCGTGCACGGGCTGACGCTGGCGACACTCCTGGTTGCCGCGACGCCGGCGCTCGGCCGTCGCGCCATGACGCTCGGGCTCGCCGGCGTCGTTGCCTGGGGCGGGTTCGGGATGTGGCGGCTCGCCGCCCCGCCGCCGCCCGCGCCCGGCGTTGCGGTGGTGCTGGTGCAGGGCAACGTGGCCCAGGGCGAGAAATGGGACCGCTCGCGGGCGATCGCGATCTTTCGGCGCTATCTGGCGCTGACCCGCGAGGGCCTTGCGCGTGCGCGCGAACAGGCGCCGGAC
>JAKBCB010000126.1 GCA_021808185.1 Pseudomonadota bacterium | reverse complement strand
GACGCGCCGCGTGCCGGCGCATCGGGATGAGCCCGTAGCTCAGTTGGTAGAGCACGAGACTTTTAATCTTGGGGCCGTGGGTTCGAGTCCCACCGGGCTCACCATGAAACCAGGGATTCCCTGGAATCCTCGGCCACCGGCGTTGTGCATGTCGGCGCGGTGGCCGCGTCAGATTGGTTACGTTGCCGCCGAGGGGGCCGCCGGACCCTCGCGCGAGCCGACCATCCGCACGAGAGCTGCCAGCGACCTGCTGGCGGTCTTGCGCATCACGCTCTGCCGATGATGCTCCACCGTGCGCTGGCTGATGCCGAGATCGGCCGCTATGACCTTGTTGGCCGCGCCCGTCACGATGCGGCCCATCACCTGGCGCTCTCGCTCGGTCAGGGTGGCCAGGCGCTTGTCGATTTCCTGGTGCGCGACATGATCGCGCGCCGCCTGCTCGAAGCCGATCAGCGCGCGCGCGACGCTGGCGCATAGATCGCGCGGGCGGATCGGCTTCTGCAGGAAGTCGGCGGCGCCATCGCGCATCGCCTGCACGGCGTGCGGCAGGTCGTCGCTGCCCGACATGAAAATGATCGGGACCTCGGCATGAACGGCGCGCAGCCGCCCCTGCAACGCGAGTCCATCCATGCCCGGCAGCCCCACGTCCACGATCAGGCAGCGGTGCGTGTGGTGCGTCGGATCGCTAAAGAAAGCCTCGCCGGACGCATAGGTCGCTACTGTTCGCCCATCCGCCTCCAGGATCATGCGCACCGCGTCGCGCACGCCGGTATCATCGTCGATCACGCCGATCAGGGCGCCCGACGTGCTGGCCGGCTGCATGGTCATGGCCAGATGGCGCGCGTGACGCGACGGCCCGCCCGACTGCTGCGCCTGTGCCAGTTCGCTGACGGCGGCCAGCAGTTCGTATGCCTTCACCGGCTTGCCGATGAACCTATGGCCGCTATCGGCGAACAGCCGCAATGCCTCGGCGGTCTTGTCGCCACTGACGATCAGCGCGGGCACACGACGGCCATATTCCCGGCTGAGCTGGTCGATCACCTGCAAGCCGCTGACGCTGCCGTGCAGATTGTGGTCGGCGACCACGAGGGACGGGCTTTCATCCCGGTCCCTGCGCGCCATGGCCAACGCCTCGGCGCCCGTGCGGGCCGACAGCACGCGATAGCCTTCGAGTTCCAACAGCAACCGCAGCGTGTCGAGCTGCACCGGGTCGTCCTCGATCAGCAGAACCAATGGCGCCGGCCGGCCCGTCTGCGCGGCGGCGGCGCTGGTGAGCGCCCGCCACGGCGATGGCGGCCGGCAGGCCGGCACCAGCAGGGCGAACACGGTGCCCTCGCCGGGCTGCGAGCGGACCTCGACCGGATGGGCGAGGAGTTCGGCGAAGCGGCGCACGACATACAGCCCGATGCCGAGCCCGAAGCGGGTGGCATCGCCGGGATCGAGGCGGTGGAACTCCTCGAATACGGCATCGAGGCTCTCGGCGGGGATGCCCAGGCCGGTATCCCACACTTCCACCGCGAGCCGATTGCCCCGCCGGCGGCAGCCGAGAAGGACGCGGCCCTGATCCGTGTATTTGATGGCATTCGACAGCAGGTTGCCGAGCATCCGCTCCAGCAGCCGGCGGTCGCTGCGGATCAGGCAGGACGACTGCACCACCCGCAGCGTCAACCCCTTCGCGGCCGAGAGCGGGCCGAACGTATCGGCGGCACGGGCCAGAAGGTCGGAGATCGGAAACTCGGTAATGTCGGGAACGATACTGCCGTTCTCGATCAGGTTGATGTCCAGCAGGGTGTCCAGCACACCGCTCATGCCGGAGACCGCGTCCTCCAGCTTGCCGACGATGGTGCGCGCTTCCAGATCGGCCGCGCGCTTGAGCAGCACACCGAGCAGCAGCACAATGGTTTGCAGCGGCTGGCGCAGGTCGTGGCTGGCCGCCGCGAGGAAGCGCGACTTCGAGTGGTTGGCGCGGTCGGCCGCGGCGATCGCCTCGCGCAGCCTCGCCTCGTCGCGCTTCTGCCGCCGCAGGTCATGGATGGCCGCCAGCACCAGCAGCCCGTCCGGAGTCGGCACCGGCGTGAGGGTGATATCGAGCGGTATTTCCCGTCCATCCCGTGTCAGGCCAACGACTTCGCCTTCCGGCGCCATCGGCCGGCTCTCGGGCCGTGCGACAAAAGCGGCATGGGCCTGGCCGTGGCGCTCGCGCTCCGGATTGGGGAGCAGCCGGTCGATGGTGGCCCCTATCAGTTCTTCGGCACGGTAGCCGAACACGGCCTCCACCCGGGGACTGACGAAGCGGATACGCCCTTCGGAATCCACGGCGATCGTCGCGCCCGGAACGGCATTGATCATCATCTGCAACTGTTGACGCGCGATACATCGCTCGTTGGTGACATCGCGCAGCGCGAGCAGGATCAAGGACGGTTGACCGGATATTGGGCGGGTATGCTGGGCGCGCGCCGACCATACGCGGTAGCCGGTACTCATGTCCTCGACATCGATTTCCGGGGCACTGCCGGACGGCGGCTGGCGCAACAACCGTATCAGCAAGCCGTGCACCTTCTTGTGCGTCGCAAGCCCAAGGGGCAGTCGTTCGAACCTCTGCCTGTCGGCTACGTCCGTCGTTACGCCGAGGGCCGCGTAAAACGGGGCGTTGGCCGCCAACAAAGTCAGATCTTCGTCGAACACCGCCAGCGGGTTGTCCACGGTGTCGATCAGCGCCTTGGCATATGCGCGAGGATTTTCCATCCATTTCGCGCTGCCGGGGGGTGGGCGTGCCGGGCGGTCGGGCGAGATCGGTGGTATTCGCGATTTGCCAGGGTTGACCGACAGGCCGCGCTTCGGTGGGATCACAAAAATCGTGTTCGACCGCCTCGCCGTGTCCTGGTGCGGCACGCTGACCTTCACGGCCGCCCGCTTGGCCAGCAAATGGCGCAGCAGCCGACGGCTGGTCGGGTCGAGGCGCCTGACCAGCGCAAATGCCACGGCGTGGCTGGTTCCCCAGGCATCAGGGACGTCATGAGGCGCGACCGGCTCCCCCTCAACCGCTTTGTGTGGCAGTGCCATGGTCTGCGCCCCGATTTCGTCGCATATTAGCAACTAGCACCAAAAAAGCAACCTTTGCGCGATTTGTCCGGCGGACGCTTGCCCGCTGCTCCAAGCGTGACGCCGTTCGGCGCGGCAAAAAGGAATTATCCGCAATCGATCTGAATGAACAATGGGTACTGCTACCTAAGCACTATCCGATTCTGCCGCATTCGAGAGTGCCGCCGTAACGTTGCGCCTGCGGCAGCGGCCGGTCTCACGCCAGGCACAGTGTCTCGCTCTGATGCCAACGAAAGCTCGACGGCGGTCCGCCCGCTCGTTTCGAACCTTCTTGTGAGGAGTCCAAAATGGCCATCCAGACACTGACCGGAAACGAATTCGAGGCCGGCAGCGCAATCGACAACACACAGACCGACCAATTCACCATTATCGGCCCGAACAACATCGTGCTGGAGAACGGTGGCAACCTGATCGTCAAGGGCTACTACTCTGGGACATATGGCCTGGATACCGGCACCACGGTCATGCTGGGCACCGCGTTCGCGGTGAACGATCAGATCACGCTGAACGGCAGTGGCAATGCGCTGGTCGGCAACGGCCCGCTGTTCGGGTCCACCGTCAACTTCACCGTGTCCGGCCTCGGCAGCGGCCTCGGCATGAACACGGTCAGCCTCGACAACGCTTTCGGCATGACCACGATCAGCCTCGGCGGCATCAACAACACAGTCATGCTGAACGGCGACGCCATTAACAGCGTGTCGCTCGGTGACAGCGGCGGCAGCGTGCTGATCGGCAGCTACGACGATAACCTGTTCGGCTTTACCAGCACCGTCTCGCTCTCGGGTGACGGCAATACTGTCGCTGGCGGTGACGAAGATTTCACCGTATCCGGCGGGGTCAACGCCAACACTGTCGCGCTCGGTGACGGGACCAACAGCGTATCGCTCAGCGGTGTCAACAACACAATCACTGTCGGCGGCGGCAACAACACGATCAATGCCGGCGGCAGTGGCGCGGTGGTGGCGATCACTGGCGTCGATGGCGTCAGCGCGCCCACCTTCGCCGCCGGCGCCGATCTGGCCGACGCCCCGGTGCCGCCGTCGCCCACCGACTGGGTAATCATCGCCGGCACGGGCGACCAAGTGGTGGGCACGTACGAGAATGTGGACGTGCTCGGCCTCGGTGTCACCAGCAACGCGACGATCACGCTCGGCGACGGCAACAACATCATCGTGCTGAAGGGCACAGGCGGGAACAAGGTCTCGCTCGGCAACGGCGGCAACGCCATCAACGCCACCGGCGACGCCAGCCTTTACATGCTCGGCTCCGGCAAGAATGCGGTGACGTTGAGCGGCAACACGAACACGATCAGCGTGAACGATCCCACGTTCCTGGGCTTCGAGACGGTGCAGCTCGGCGCCGGGCGGAACGACGTGGTGAAGCTCGACCACGCTGGCGGCACGATCACCGGCACCGCCTTCATCGGCGTGACGACCGTGACCCAGACCGGCCCGAACGCGGTCAATGTCAACCTCAACTACGGCACGGGCAACATCAGCCTGGGCGACGGCAACGATACCGTCAACGCCAATGGCGCCGGGTCCAGCATCGTGCTCGGCAACGGCGCGGATGTCGTGACCGCGAACGGCGCGGGCACCCATGTCACGGTCGGTAACGGCAACGACAAGGTCACGGCCAATGGCATCAACGCCGTCGTGAAGGCGGGCAACGGCAACGACTCCGTCATGGCCAACGGCGCCAATGCGGTGGTGACGGTCGGCAACGGCAATGACTCGATCTGGGCGAACGGAAACAACGCCCACGTCACCGCTGGCACCGGCAACGACACGATCTATGCGAACGGAAACTTCGCCGCGGTGACTGTCGGGAACCTCTCGCTGCTCAACGGCAACGTGTTCCTGTCCGCCCTCGGCAGCGGCGACCACCTGCTTGTCAACGCCTCGCCCACCAGTGTGGACACGGTGAACATGGGGAGCAACGACGCGCTGCGCATCACCAACGGGCGCGATACCATCTCGTGCAATGGCGCGGGCGACAGCATCTTCGCGAACAATCTGCACCCCGGTTCCGTCATCAACACGGTGGCGAATAACACCGCCATCAACCTCGGCATGAACTCCTCGGCCTATGTGCATCTGAACCCGGTCGGCACCGGCGAAGTGATCACCGTGCAGGCGCTGACCAGCGCGCCGACTTACACGGGCACCGTTGACATCTCCGGCTTCGGTCTCGGCGACAAGCTCGATCTGCAAGGGCTCGGGTTCACGTCATTCGCCGGCGTGATCTCGCACATGACCTTCGGGCCGTTGCACGACACCCTCTCGCTCGGCGGTGGCGGCGCGATCATGTTCGACAAGCCGACCGCGTTCTCGGCCTCCGAGTTCGTCTTTACCAGCGCGCACGGCCCGGTTTGATCCGCGCCGGCCGCACGGCCTTGACGTGCGTTATCGGGCGGTGGTGCGAACCACCGCCCGATCTCCCTCTGGCCCGCGAGGTCGTCGGATACCGAAGTCCGCCGCCGCGGCGGCGCTACGGGCGGGGAGCGGGCAGGCCGCTGGCGGACACCTACGGGGCAGCCCTCCGGCCCTGGCGGCGCGACGAGTGCGGGCGATTGAGGTCGGGGCAATGGAAGTTCAGGCGGTGGAGGTCCGGGCCGGAATCGAACCGGCATTCGAGGATTTGCAGTCCTCTGCATCACCACTCTGCCACCGGACCATGCACACGCGGCGCGGGGGTTATTGGCCGGGCACGGGCCGCCGGTCAAGCCCGGCGCCGCGCCATGCCCGCCCCGCCATGCGCCCTGCTTGGCGAGGCAGCCCCGCCGTCTCTATATAGGCGGGATGAATGCCGGCCCCAATCGAGAGATAAGCCCGTGATGGACCGCCCCGCCGTGGCCTACGAGACCGCCCGCAACCTGATGGTCGATGGCCAGGTGCGGCCGAACAAGGTGAACGACCCACGCATCCTGGACGCGATGCGCCGCATCCCGCGCGAGCGGTTCGTGCCGCCACGGCTCGCGCCGCTGGCGTATTCGGACGCCGACGTGCCGCTCGGCAATGGCCGCGCGATGGTCGAGCCGATGGTGATCGCCCGCCTCGTCACCCTCGCGGCCATTCGCGGCGGCGAGCGGGTGCTGGTTGTCGGCGCCGGCAGCGGCTACGGCGCGGCGCTGCTCGCGGCCTGCGGCACGCAAGTAACGGCGCTGGAGGAAGACCCGGCGCTGAGCGCGCTCGCCGCCACGGCGCTGGCGGGTGTGGCCGAGGTAACTTTGGTGCGCGGCCCGCTTGCCGAGGGCTGGCAGGCGGGGGCACCCTACGACGTGGTGTTCATCGAGGGCGCGGTGGAGGAGATTCCGGCCGCGCTCGCGGCGCAGGTGCGCGCCCCGTCCGGCCGGTTGGTTGCGGTGCGGACCGTGCCCGGGCGCCCCGGACACGCGGTGGTGGGCGAGCCGTCGGCGGCGGGGCTGGTGCTGCAACCGGCGTTCGACTGTAGTGCTCCGGTGCTCGCGGCGATGCGCCGCGAACCCGGCTTCGTCTTCTGATCCGGCGTCCGTTCCGAGGCTGCTGTGCCAAACCGATGGCGCGTGCGGCGGGGCTGTGGCAGATGTGGAAACGGGCCGTCGGGTTGCCGATATGCGCCGCCGCGCGCGCGGCGGCAAACCCGTTTGAACGTGAGGGTTGAATTGATGCAGTCCCGTCTTGCGATCGCGGCCGCCGTTGCGGTGGTTTTGGCTGCCAGCGCGGCACAGGCCCAGACGCACACGCTGCAAGATTCCCTGGCCGCCGCCTACGCCAACAACCCGACGCTGCTGGCCGCCCGCGCGCAGACCCGCGCCACGGACGAAAATGTTCCCGCGGCCCTTGCCGGCTGGCGGCCGCAAGTCTCCGTCTCGGCCCTCGGCGGGCCGTCGCGGACCACGATCGTCTCCCCGAGCCCATTCGGCGGCAACTCCACGACCAACGCGCACCAGACCGAGACCGCCGAATCGCTGACCGTCACGCAGCCGCTCTATACCGGTGGCAAGACCCGCGCCTCGATCAACCGGGCGGAAAACCAGGTGATGTCGCAGCGCGCGACGCTGATGGCGACCGAGAACCAGGTTTTCTCCGACACCGTCGCGGCCTACGTCAACGTCATCCAGGACGAACAACTGCTGGCGCTCGACCAGTCGAACGAGCAGTTGTTGACCAAGGAATTGCAGGCCACCAACGACCGCTTCCGCGTCGGCGAACTGACCCGCACGGATGTGGCCCAGGCCGAGGCGGCGCTGGCCAGCGCCACCGCCACACGGCAAACCGCCGAGGGCACGTTGCAGACCGCGCGGGCGACGTACGAGCAGCTTGTCGGCGAGCCCCCGGGCAAGCTGGTCGATCCGCAGCCGCTGAAGCTGCCGGTGAAAAGCGTGGACGTGGGCAAGGCGGAGGCGGGGCGCAACAACCCCAACGTGGTCGCCGCCCTGTTCGCGGAGTCGGCGGCGAAAGACGCCTTCGATGTCGCCTATAGCGCGCTGATGCCGCAGCTCAGCCTGCAAGGCTCGCTCAGCCACAGCGTCAACCAGTTCGCGCCGAATTACACCGCCACCGCCGAGACGCTGCTTCTGAACCTACAGGTGCCGATCTATCAGGGTGGCACGGAATACGCCGCGATCCGGCAGGCGCGGCAGCAGGAGTTGCAGGCGCGGCAGACCCTGGAAGTGCAGCGCCGCACCGCCGTGCAGCAGTTCACCGCCGCCTGGACGCAGGTGGAAGCCTCCCGCGCGGCCATCGCCAGTGGCCGCTCGGCGGTCCGCGCCGGGCAGATCGCGGTCGAAGGGCTGGAGCGCGAGGCGCTGGTCGGCAGCGCCACCACGCTCGATGTGCTGGTTGCGGTGCAGAACCTGCTGAACGCGCAGACCGCGCTGGTGCAGTCGCTCGCGCAGTTGATCACATCGTCCTATCAGGTCGCCGCCGCCCTGGGCCGCCTGAGTGCACGCGATCTTAACCTGCAAGTGCCGCTGTATGATGAGAAAGCCTATTACAACGCGGTGCACGACCTGTGGATCGGCACCGGCGACTTCGCAACCAGTCAGCCCGGTCGCTGACCGCCCGGTCAGCTGAAGAAAAACAAAGCACATGTCAACCGTTCCCTCTCCGTCCGGCCAGATGCCCGTGCCCGGCCCGCAAGGCCCTGCTCCGGCCCCGGCATCGGACCCATCGATGGAAGACATCCTCGCCTCGATCCGCCGCATCCTGAGCGAGGACGAGGTCGAGCAGGCGGGTGGCGCCATGGCCGAGGTGCATGGCGGCTCCGGTTCGGATGTGCTGGCGCTGGACCCGTCGATGCTCGTGTCGGACCAGCTACCGCCCCCCCCGCCGATGGTCGATGCGCAGTTGCCGGGCATGCACACCCCGCGCATGGCCGAACCGCCGCCGCCGCCCCCTCCGCCGCCGCCGAGCCCGCAACCGGAAGCACGCCCGATGTCCGAGTCGCTGATGGCGCCGGAGGCCGCCGCCGCCGCCGCGTCCTCGATGGGTTCGCTGCTGCGCACCCTGGTCTCCGAGCGGCAGCAGGTCGCGGTGCATCGCGGCGGCCCGACCATCGAGGACGTGGTGCGCGAGGAAATCCGGCCGCTGCTCAAGGAGTGGCTCGACACCAACCTGCCGCCGCTGGTCGAACGCCTGGTCCGCGCGGAAATCGAACGCGTCGTCGGCCGCGCGTTGTCCTGAGGCGCGGTCTGGCGTGACCCACCGCCCGGCCGCCCGGCCGGACGGCCCCGATCCTTTCGCCGCCCGTGCCCCCGCATGGGCGGTGCTGTTTCGAGTATCCCGATGCTGAACAAAGCCCATACCCCGTCCGAGACCGAGCCGCGCCTTTACGAAGGCTGG
>JAKBCB010000125.1 GCA_021808185.1 Pseudomonadota bacterium | reverse complement strand
AACAGGAAGTTGGCGAGAGCGTCGCCGACGAACAGGCGCGTGCGGCAGGTGCGCTGCACCACGTACAGCGAGGTGCCGAACAGCGCATTGCCGCCGAAGGCGAAGATCGCGGCGGAGGTGTGCACCGGACGCAGCCGCCCGAAATTGAGAAAGGACAGGCCGAAGCTGATTGTCGGCCAGCACAGCTCGGAAGCGATGACGACGCCGACCAGGAATGCCACCACGCCCCAGAACATGGCTGCGATGATGAACTTCTTGACGACGGCCTCGTTGTACTCGATGGGCCGCTGGGCGGCGATGGCGGCGCTCATGGCGCGCCCCGGCGGGCCGCCTCGCGGCGGTCGAAATGCGCCTTGACGACGCCGATGTCGAACACCACCGAGAACCCAACCAGCCCGAGCCCGAAGATGTAGATTTCGTCGTCCAGGGCGCCGGCCGCCAGGAACAGGCCCACCAGGCCCAGAACCGCGACTAGCAGCCCCACCAAGACGTCGCTGACGGTACCGTCGTCCATAACCGCTCCCCGAATAAGCACAGCACGCCCCTTGCCTGGCGCGTGACCCCGGCAACCGTTGCGCCCCGCGCTACATTGCCGCATTGACGCAAATCAATGTGATGGACAGGTTCACGGCCAAGGGTCCGCACACGACAGGACAAGGACGAACCGCGTGCTGGGGTCGATCGGCGAGTTTGCCGCGTGGTGCGGCAGTACCGGCCCCACGCTGCCGGGCCTGCTGCTGGCCGGACTCGCGAGCGGGGTGATGCATTGCGGGCCGATGTGTGGCGGATTCGTGCTCGGCCAGGTCTCCGACCGGCTGGCCCGGGTGCCGGCGGCGCGTCTGTGCGAATCGGCCCGGATCTCCAGCGCCCTGCTGCTGCCGTACCATCTCGGCCGGCTCACGACCTACGCGGCACTCGGCGCCGTGGCTGCCAGCCTTGGCGTCGCCGCCGGGCGGCAGCCGTGGTTCGGCGCGCTCTCGGCGGCCCTGCTGCTGGTGGCGGCGGCGCTGTTCGTGGCGCACGCGGCCACGCGCCTGTGGCCCGCATCGCGCCCCATGGTCGCGATGCTGGAGCGGGCGCCGCCCGGCTGGTCCCGCACGCTCGCGCGCGTCACACGCGGGATCGACCGGACGCGCTGGAGCGGCGGTCTGTCGCTCGGCCTTGCCCTCGGCTTCCTGCCCTGCGGCGTGCTGTATGCCGCGCTCGCGGTCGCCGCCGCCTCCGGCGCACCCGCGCGCGGGGCACTGGCGATGCTCGCGTTCGGCCTCGGCACCATGCCGGCGCTGGTCGCGGTCGGGCTTGCGGGCCACGTCGCCGGCCGCGCCCGTGGCGGCCGGCTGCTGGGTCTCGCGCCGGCCGTCATGCTGGCGAATGCGGCGCTGCTGCTCATGCTGGCGTGGCAGCGCTTCAACACGATGAGTTGATCCCTCCTCGGCAACAAGTGTCCGACCAGCCTGGGTGGCCGTCTGGCGAGCGCCGCGTATGCGGCATTACACTGGCGCCAAGCTATTCCGCGAATCGCCAATCGCGGCTGAATCGTGCGCCGAGCGACCCCGCCGCCCGACCCAATCGGGGCGAGCAAACCCAGCCAACGATCCCGCCCGGTTGTGCGCTTGCACAAAAGGATCCGCTCATGGCTGACAATGCATCCCCCGAACTCGCCGTCCAAATGTTGCGCGAGGTGATCGTGGCGCTGGTCCGCCGCGATGGTCCGGCGCTCTCCGCGCATCAGTTGGCCGTCTATCTGACGTGCTACCTTAAGAAGGGCGACCACACCGTGCGTGGCCTCGCGGCCGACCTCGGCGTGTCCAAGTCCGTCATCACCCGCTCGCTCGACAAGCTGGGCGAACTGGAACTTACCCGTCGCGCGCCGGACCCGGCGGATCGGCGCAGCATCCTGGTGGAATGCACCGATGCCGGGCTGGCGCTCCTCGACGAATTGCGCGGCATCGTCGCCAGCGTGGCCAGCGCCGCCCGGAGCAATCTCGCCGCGGAGTAGCGCGTGGGCCGCCCCGCGGGCCTTCCACAGTTAATCAGACCAGTTGATTTAGTCGGCGAAACCGTCCATAGAACCGCCTGCGGGCGGTATCTCCGGCACGGGTGCCGGCCGGTCGCGCCGATGCAAGCAATGTCCTAGGGGGGACCGAAATGAAAAAGCTTCTGCTCGCCACCATCGTTGTGTCCGTGGCGGCGTTCAGCGCACCCGCCGTGCGCGCGGCCGAACCGACCATTCCCATTATCGTCAAGGACACGACCTCGTTCTACTGGCAGATCGTTCTCGCCGGCGCCCGCCAGGCCGGCAAGGATCTGCATGTGAAGGTGCCGGAACTGGGCGCGCAGTCCGAATCGGACATCAACGGCCAGATCTCCATCCTGGAGAACGCGGTTGCCGAGAAGCCGGCCGCCATCGTGATCTCGCCGACGCAGTTCCAGGCGCTCGGCAAGCCGATCGACGAGGCCGCGAAGAAGGTCAAGGTGATCGGCATCGACAGCTCGGCCGACAGCAAGGCGTTCACCTCGTTCCTGACCACCGACAACGAGCAGGGCGGCCGCATCGCCGCCGACGGCCTCGCCGCCGCGATCCAGGGCGCCTATGGCAAGGCCGAGGGCGATGTCGCCGTCATCAACAGCCTGCCCGGCGTGGGCTCGCTCGATGCGCGGGTGAAGGGCTTCAAGGAAGAACTGGCCGCGAAGTACCCGGGCCTGAAGCTGGTCGCGGACAAGGTCGCCGACGGGCAGGCCACCACCGGCCTGAACATCACCACCGATCTGATCACCGCCAATCCGAAGCTGCGCGGCATCTTCGCCGACAACCTCATCATGGCCCAGGGCGCGGGCCAGGCGGTGGCGGAAAACAAGCTCGGCGGCAAGCTGATGCTGATCGGGTTCGACAACGACGACAAGCTGGTCAAGTTCCTGCGCGACGGCGTGATCGCCGGCCTCGTGGTGCAGGACCCGTACCGGATGGGCTATGACGGCGTGAAGACGGCGCTGGCCGCCTCCAAGGGCGAGAAGGTCGCGGCGTTCGTGGATACCGGCGCCAACCTCATCACCAAGGCGACCATGGACACCGCGCGGTCGCAGCAGCTGCTGAACCCGAAGGTGAAGTGATCCTGGCGGGCTGACGCGAAAGGGGCGGCCGCCGGCCGCCCCCGACCGCGGGAATGACAGCGCCGCGGACTGCTGGTCAGGCCGGCGGTTTCATGGTCACATGCCCGTCGGCCACAAAAATAACCCGGAAACGTCCATGGTCACGGCCTCCCCCACGCATGCGGCGGGCGTTGCGGCAAGCGTCGCCCCGATCCTCGAGCTGAAAAAGCTCGATAAGCGGTTCACCGGCACGCACGCGCTCAAGGCGGTCGATCTCGCCTTCCTGCCCGGCGAGGTCCACGCCATCGTCGGCGAGAACGGGGCCGGCAAGTCCACGCTCATCAAGCTGCTGACAGGCGTGCATGTCCGTACCGCCGGCGACATTCTCTGGCAGGGCCAGTCCGCGCACATCGCCACCCCGCACGATGCCATCGCGCTCGGCATCAACGCGGTGCACCAGGAAGTCGTGCTGTGCCCGCATCTCACGGTCGCGGCCAATCTCTTTCTTGGCGACGAGGAAGTGAAATACGGGATGCTGCGGCACCGCGCGATGGTGCGCGACGCGCAGAAGATCCTGGACGAGATTGGCTTCAACCTGCCCGCCGGCGCCATGCTCGGATCGCTGACAATCGGCCAGCAGCAGCTTGTCGCGACCGCCCGCGCCGCCACCCGCGGCACCAAATTCCTGATCTTCGACGAGCCGACCGCCTATCTGACGCGCCAGGAAGCCGCGCAGTTGTTCGCGCTGATCCGCCGGCTGAAGGCCAAGGGCGTCACCATCGTCTATATCAGCCACCGGCTCGAAGAGGTTTTCGACCTCGCCGACCGCGTTTCCATCCTGCGCGACGGCGAACTCGTCTCCACCGAGAGGATCGAGGACACGAATGAGGAAAAGCTCATTCGTGGCATGATCAACCGCTCGATCGAGCAGATTTTCCACAAGGACGTCGTGCCGTTCGGCAAGCCGATCCTGGAGGCGCGGCACCTGACCGGGCGCGGCTTCGAGGATGTGTCGCTCACCGTGCGCGAGGGCGAGATCGTCGGCCTGTATGGCCTGATCGGCGCCGGGCGCAGCGAGTTCGTGCTGTCGCTGTTCGGGCGCGAACCGGCCAGTTCGGGCGAGATCCTCTGGCAGGGGCGCCCGGTGAAAATCCACAACGAGCGCGACGCGCTGAAGCTCGGCATCGCGCTCGCCCCGGAAAGCCGGCGCGACCAGGGCCTGTGCCTGAACATGCCCGTGGGGTTCAACATCAACCTGCCGATCTTCAAGCGCCTGACGCGCGGCATCCTGATCGCCGGCGGCCAGGAAACGGCGGCGGCCGAACAGCAGATCCGTGATCTGCGCATCAAGACGGCTTCCCGCTTCGCCAATGCCTCCAGCCTGTCGGGCGGCAACCAGCAGAAGATCGTCATCGGCAAGTGGCTCAACCACGGCGCCAAGCTTTTTATCTTTGACGAACCCACCGTCGGCGTCGATGTCGGGACGAAAGCGGAAATCTATCGGTTGATGGGCACGCTGCTGAAGCAGGGTGCGGGGATCATCCTGATCTCGTCTTATCTGCCGGAGGTGTACGAGTTGTCGGACACGCTGCATGTGTTCCGCCGCGGCCATCTCAGCGCGAGCCACGGCCACAAGGCCGCCAGCCACGAAGAAGTCCTGACCCAGGCCATCGGCGTCTGAGTCGCTGCGCCGCCGTTCGCCAAAAAGATCCAGGGGAGAAAACCGCCGATGAGCAGCACGCAGACCGAGGCAAAACCGGCCAGCCGCCGCAAGCTGCACATTCCATTCGGGCTGACGCTGGTCCTGTTGCTCGTGCTGCTGTTCGTGCTGCTGTCGATCTTCACCGACAGCTTCATGACCGAGCGCAACATCCCGAACCTGGCCCGTCAGGGCTCGATGATCGCGATCCTGGCGCTGGGCGAGACCTTCGTCATCATCACCGCCGGCATCGACCTTTCGGTTGGCGCCGTCGTCGGTTTCACCAGCGTCATCGTGGCATGGCTGCTGACCAACGATGTGCCGATCTGGGCCTCCGTGCTGATCACGCTGGCGATCGGGCTTGGCATCGGCTGCTTTCATGCCTTCGGTATCGTGAAGATGGGGTTGCCGCCGTTCATCATCACGCTGGCGACACTCACCTCGCTGCGCGGCATCGGCCTGTTGCTGACGAACGGCGCCACGATCTCCATCACCAACGACAGCTTCACCAACTTCTCCCGCAACGACCTGCTGAACTCGCTGTTCGGCATCGACATCTCGCCGTTCGACATCCCCAACCTGTTCGCCATGGTGGTGCTGGTCGCGATACCCGCGTGGCTGTTCCTCAGCCACAGCCGCTGGGGCCGCTACCTGTTCGCCGTCGGCTCCAATGCCGAGGCGGCACGGCTGTCCGGGGTCAGCGTCGTGCGCACCACCTATCTCGCCTACATCCTGTCCTCGGTGTGCGCAGCCTTCGTGGGCCTGCTGCTCGCCTCGCGCATCGGTATCGGCAACGCCACCCAGGCGGAAGGATGGGAATTGCAGGCCATCGCCTCCTCGGTGATTGGCGGCACCAGCCTGTTCGGCGCGGTCGGCTCCTGGCATGGGCCGCTGCTCGGCGCGTTCATCCTGGCGACCATCAACAACGGCGCCAACCTGCTGAACGTGAACTCGTTCTGGCAGAGGATCATCACCGGCGGCCTCATCATCGTGATCGTGTATTTCGACCAGTTGCGCCGCCGCAAACGCTAGCCGGGCGGGGCAGGCGCGCCCACCTCCCCGGTCTGTACCGACCGATGGAGAGTGACGCCATGCCCCTTCCCCGCCGTGTCATGCTTGCCGTGCTGCTCGCCGCCGGGCTCGTCCGCGCGGCGTCGGCCCAGCCCCTGCCCGAACGGTTCCGCGCCACCGTCATGGCGCGCGAGGGCGACACACTGACGCTCTCGACCCACGCCGGCCGGACGCTGACGGCGACGCTCTCGCCCGCGACCATCGTCACTGAAATCGTACCCGCCAACCTGTCCGACCTCGCCAAGGGCAGTTTCATCGGCACCGCCGCCATGCCCGGGCCGAACGGCGCCCTGGTGGCCATCGAGGTGCACATCTTCCCTGAGGCGATGCGCGGCACCGGCGAGGGATACCGGCCCTACGACCTGCAACCCGAGAGCACGATGACCAACGGCACGGTCGGCGACATCACCGTGGCCGATGGGCGCACTCTGCATGTCGGCTACAAGGGCGGCGAGAAGACCGTGCTGGTGCCGGAGGGAACCCCGATCGTCGCCTTCGCGCCCGGCCGCCGCGACATGCTGGTGGAGGGTGCGCACGTCATCCTGTTCGCCACCAAGGCCGCCGACGGCGGTTACGCCGCCATCCGCATTCTGGTCGGCAAGGACGGCATGGTCCCGCCGATGTAGCGGGATCGCCGCGTGGGCGCGCGGCCCCCCGTGGTCAAATTGTTCGACACCGTGCATTCTGCTTCCATCTGGATTCGCGCGGCGGGTTCGTTGGACTGGCGCCGTTGGAAAGCGGCGGGGCGCGTCGGGCTGCCAGGTCGCGAAATCCCGACACAACGGGGGGGAAGATGTTTCAACAGTTGCTGACACCGGTGAGCGACAGCCTTGGGCTGTCATTCATCGTTGCCATACTGCCGATTCTGGTCGTGCTAGTGCTGCTCGGAGTGTTCCGGCGGCCGGCCTGGCAGGCATCGTTGGCGGGGCTTGTGGTCGCCTTCATCATCGCGGTCGCGGTATGGGAATTCCCCATCGGCCTCGCCATCGATTCCGTGGTCAACGGCGCGGTGTTCGCGCTCTGGCCGGTGATGTGGATCGTGGTCAACGCGCTGCTGCTCTACAACATCGCGGTCGAATCCGGACGCTTCGACGCGTTCCGCGACTGGGTGCTGACGCATCTGCCGAACGACCGGCGCGTGGTGCTGGTGATGATCGGCTTCTGCTTCGGCGCGTTGCTGGAGGGGATCGCCGGCTTCGGCACCCCGGTCGCGATCACCAGCTCCCTGCTGATCATGGTCGGCTTCCCGGCGCTTGATGCGCTGGTGTTCGTGCTGATCTTCAACACCGCCCCGGTGGCGTTCGGCGCGCTCGGCGTGCCGGTGACGGTGCTTGGGGCCGTGACCAGCCTGCCGGCCTCGGCGCTGGGCATGATGATCGGCCGGCAGTTGCCAATCATGGCGATGATCCTGCCGTTCTACGTCATGGCGCTCTATGGCGGGCTGCGCTCGGTGCGCGCGATCTGGCCGGTGCTGCTGGTGGCGGGCGGCAGCTTCGGCGTGGTGCAGTTCGTGACCTCGAACTTCATCGACTACACGCTGACCGACGTGCTCTCCTCGCTCGGCTCGCTGATCGTCACCTTCCTGTTCCTCAAGGTGTGGCAGCCGGCGCCGGACCCGGAATTCGCCGTCGCCGCGGCGGCGCGCGCGGCCGGGCACAAGCCCCACACGGTATCGCCCTGGCAAGGCTGGCTGCCG
The DNA here is from genome assembly GCA_021808185.1 of Pseudomonadota bacterium. Lineage (GTDB taxonomy): Bacteria > Pseudomonadota > Alphaproteobacteria > Acetobacterales > Acetobacteraceae > CAJCJG01. Next base: position 1,418 of record JAKBCB010000125.1, on the reverse strand, counting down.
TGGCTGATCGTCTCGGCGGTCGTCATCGTCTGGACATCGGCGAAGATCTTCGCGATCGGGCAGATCAACGTTCCCTGGCCGGGGCTGCACAACGCGGTCTCGATCACGCTCTATAACAACAAGCCCTACGCTGCGGTCTGGGGCTTCCAGCCGCTTTCCACCGGCACGGCGATCCTGCTGGCCTGTGTCATCACCGCGGGCATCGTTGGGGTCGGCCCGGGGCGGTTCATCGCCTGCATCGGCCGTACGCTGGCACAGACCTGGATCGCCATCGTGACGGTCTCGCTGATCGTCGGTCTCGCCTACCTGATGAACTATTCCGGGCTGGCGTTCACCCTGGGCAAGGGCGTGGCCTCGACCGGCGGGCTGTTCGTGCTGCTCTCGCCGTTCCTCGGCTGGGTCGCGGTGTTCCTCTCGGGCAGCGACACCTCGGGCAACGCGCTGTTCGGCAATTTGCAGGTGGTTGCGGCACGGCAGCTCAACCTCAATCCGGTGCTGTTCGCCGCCACGAACTCGTCCGGCGGCGTGATGGGCAAGATGATCTCGCCGCAGAACATCACCACCGGCGTCTCCGTCACGAACCTCAAGGGGCAGGAGGGCGTGGTCTTCGCCCGCACCTTCGTGCACAGCGTCGTGCTGACGATCCTGCTCGCCGTGCTGGTGGTGATCCAGCAATACCTGATCCCGGGGATCATCCCGGGCGTGCCGACACCCTGAGCGCGGCGCGGGACGGCGGCTTGCCGCCGTCCCGTCCGCCATCGGGTTTCAGACCGGCTCGGTATCCAGCGCGTAGCCGGCGGCGCGCACGGTGCGCACCACGTCCAGCTCGCCCTCGCCGTTGATGGACTTGCGCAGGCGGCGGATATGCACATCCACCGTGCGCGGCTCGACATGGATGTCCGGTCCCCAGACCGCGTCCAGCAGTTCCTCCCGCGAGAACACCCGGCGCGGGTGCTGCATGAAGAACTCCAGCAGACGGAATTCGGTCGGACCCAGATGCACCGCGCGCGCGTTGCGCTGTACCCGGTGCGCCGCGAGATCCATGCTGATATCGTGGAACACCAGCCGCCCCTTCGCCGGCACCGCGTTGGAGCGGCGCAGCAGCGCGCGCATCCGCGCCAGCAGCGCCTCCATGTTGAACGGCTTGGTGATGTAGTCGTCCGCCCCGGTGTTCAGCCCGCGCACCGCGTCCTGGTCCTCGGTCCGCGCCGTCACCATGATCACGGGCAGGTCGCGCGTGGTGCTGCGCCTGCGGATCTGCCGGCACACCTCGATGCCCGACATCACCGGCAGCATCCAGTCGAGCAGCACAATGTCCGGCTGCGTTTCGGCGATGCGGGTCAGCGCCTCCTGCCCGTCCGCGGCTTCCTCGACCCGAAAGCCCTGCTTTTCGAGGTGGTAGCGCAGCAGGGTCGCAA
>JAKBCB010000124.1 GCA_021808185.1 Pseudomonadota bacterium | reverse complement strand
TGTATCCGGACATGGTCGAGCGGATCGCGCCGTTCTGCGGCTCGGCGAAATGCTCGCGGCACAATTTCGTGTTCCTGGAGGGTGTGAAGGCGGCGCTGACCGCCGATGCCGCGTTCGCCGGCGGCTGGTACAAGACCAAGCCGGAGACCGGCCTGCGGGCGATGGCGCGGGTGTATGCCGGCTGGGGCTTCAGCCAGGCGTTCTATCGCGAGGAACTGGACCTCAAGACGCTTGGCTATTCCTCGCTGGAGGATTTCCTGGTGGCGTTCTGGGAAGGTTTCTTCCTGCCGAAGGACGCCAACAACCTGCTGACGATGCTGTGGACCTGGCAGCACGGCGACATCAGCGCCAACGAGTTGTACCATGGCGACTTCCGCAAGGCGCTGGGCGCGATCAAGGCCAAGGCCTACGTGATGCCGGGTGCCACCGACCTGTACTTCCCCGTGGCGGACAGCGAGTTCGAGGTCGCGAACATGCCGAACGCGAAGCTGATTCCGGTGCCGTCGATCTGGGGCCATTTCGCCGGCGGGCCGGGTACCAACCCGGTCGATGTGGCATTCCTCGACGCCAAGCTGAAGGAATTGCTGGCCAGCTAGCGTGATCCACGCCGGGATGGCGGGCGTGGCGCCCGCCATCCCGGCAAACACAAGCATCCGGTATCGCGGGTATCGCGCCGTGGCGCCCCGCCCCGCGTCCGCGGGCCGCGCGACATGCGGAGGGAGAAACGAATGACCTTATCCTGGCAGAGCGACGCCGCCACGCTCGCGGAAGCGGTTCGCGCCAAGCGCGTTTCCGCCGTCGAACTCGCGAAGGCGGCATTAGCGCGCGTGGAGCAGCTCGACACGACGCTGCACGCCTTCTGCACCCCCACGCCGGATATCGCCTTGCGCGAGGCCGCCGCCGTCGATGCCGCCATCGCCGCCGGCGCGCCGGTGGGGCCGCTCGCGGGCGTGCCGTACGGCATCAAGGATCTCATCTGCACCAAGGACGTGCGCACCATGTCGGGCGCGGTCGCCTACGCCGACTTCGTGCCGGACGAGGACGACGTGGTGGTCGAGCGGATGCGCGCGGCCGGCGCCGTTTCGCTCGGCAAGACCAACGTGCCCGAATACGGCTACAGCGGCGTCGGGCATAATCCGGTGTGCGAAACCACGGTCAATCCGTGGAACATCGAACGCACGCCGGGCGGATCGAGCGCCGGGTCGGGCGCGGCGGTGGCCGCCGGCCTGTGCCCGATCGCGCTCGGCAGCGACGGCGGCGGCTCGGTGCGCATTCCGTCCTCGTTCTGCGGGTTGGTCGGCGTGAAGGCCTCGATGGGCCGCGTGCCGCTGTATCCCGGGACCAAGGACGAACGGTATCCCGGTGTCTCAAGCTGGGAATCGCTGGAGCACATCGGCCCGATGGCGCGCACCGTGCGCGACGCGGCGCTGATGCTCTCGATCATCGCCGGCCCCGACGACCGCGATCGCATGTCCATCCCCGCCGGCGATGTGGACTGGCTGGCGGCGGCACAACCGCGCGACCTGAAAGGGTTGCGCGTCGCCTACAGCGCCGATTGGGGCTATGCCGCCGTCGATCCCGAAGTGCGGCGCGTGGTCGGCGAGGCGGTGCGCGTGTTCGAGCGGGATCTCGGCTGCATCGTCGAGGAAGCGCATCCCGGCTTCGCCGATCCTTACGGGGCGTTCTGGGGCATCGTGGCCGCCGAGACCGACCTCAAAGGTATGCGCGCCATCGTCGCGGAGCATGGCGGCAAGATGACGCCGCATCTGGTGGACTTCATCACCCGCGACTGGAAGGCGGAGGACTTCACCGATGCGCTGATGGTGCGCAAGGCGGTGGTCAACAAGATGTGGCGGTTCATGCGCGGCTACGACATCCTGCTCACGCCCACGCTGGCGGTGCCGCCGTTCGCTCTGCACATCCAGGGCGTGGAAAAGATCGACGGGCGCATGGTGCCGCCGTTCCAGTGGCTGGCATTCACCTTCCCGCTGAACCTGACCGGCCAGCCGGCCGCCACCGTACCGGCGGGGTTCACCGCGTCGGGCCTGCCGGTGGGCTTGCAGATCATCGGGCGTCACCTCGCCGACGCATCGGTGCTGCAAGCCGCCGCCGCGTTCGAGGCGGCGAAGCCCTGGGCTCACATGTGGCCAGCCCTCGTGCAATGACCGCGCTGGAGCATTTCGTCGTTGCCGCCGAGCCGTATTACCGGCCCGTCGGCAACGAGGTGGCGGTGTTCGAGGCTGCGTACCGCCACCGCCTGCCGGTCATGCTGAAAGGCCCCACCGGCTGCGGCAAGACGCGCTTCCTCGAATACATGGCGTGGCGGCTGCGGCGTCCGCTGATCACCGTCGCGGCACACGAGGACATGACGGCCGCCGATCTGGTCGGCCGCTTCCTGCTCGTGCCAGGCGAGACAGTGTGGCACGACGGGCCGCTAACCCTCGCGGCGCGCGGCGGCGCGATCTGCTACATCGACGAGATCGTCGAGGCGCGGCAGGACACGACGGTGGTGATCCACCCGCTGACCGACGCGCGCCGCGTCCTGCCACTGGAGAAGAAGAACGAACTGGTCGCGGCGCACGCGGACTTCCAGATCGTCATCTCCTACAACCCAGGCTACCAAAGTGCCGTGAAGGATCTGAAGGAATCGACGAAGCAGCGCTTCGTCGGCATCGATTTCTTTTATCCCGAAGCGGATGTCGAGGCGGAAATCGTCGCGCGCGAAAGCGGCGCGGGGGCGGCACTGGCGGCGACGCTTGTCGAAATCGGTCGCCGGTCGCGCAACCTGCGTGGCCAGGGGCTGGAAGAAGGCGCCTCCACCCGCATGCTGATCCATGCCGGCCGGCTTGCGCTCGCGGGCCTGGGCCTGGAGGCGGCGGCACGGGCCGCGGTGGTGTTGCCGCTGACCGACGACGCCGAACTGCGCGAGGCGCTGGGCGGGGCCATCGCCGCCTGTCTGGAATGATGGCAACCGAGGCGGCGGCCGCGCCGCGCCTGCTCGCCGCCTTGCGGGGGCGCGCGGGCTTGGACCCGCTGGCGCAAACGGCGTGGGGCGCCGTCGTGGCGCAAGGCGACGCGGCGGGTGCGGCGCGATGGGCCGATGCGGTGCTCGCACTGTTGCACGCCAACGCGGGCGCGGCGTGCCTCGGCGCGATGCTGCGCCTGCGCGGCCCGGCGGCCGCGCTCGCCGAGGCGGCCGAGCACGCAACGGACATCTGCCGCCATGCCGGCGCCGCGCCAACCATCGCCTGCCTCGACACCTGGGACCGGCTGCGGGTCGGCGGGCTATGGCCGGGTTTTTGCCGCCTCGCGCGCGAGGCGCCGGATGTCCTCGCCCCGGCCACGGCCAACGCCGCGGCCATCGTCGGGGCGGTCGGCGGGGAAGGGTTTGCCGACTTCGTTGCCCTCGGGCTGAAGGCGGCGGGGCGGGACAAGGCGCGCCGCGCGGCCTTCTTCGCGCTCACCAGCAAGCTGGCGCGACAGGCGCTCGCGCAAGGCGCCGGGGCGGGATTTTCGGCACATGAACGCCTCCTGAAACTGTTCGGCACCGCGCTTTGGGGGCGGGTGCCGGCATTGCGCCCGCTGCCGGCCGCCCCAGGCCGCCCGCCGCCGCGCCGGGCCAGTCTGTCCGACGGCGTCGTGCTGCTGCCGGAGAGTTTTCCGGGGGTGCCGCAGGCCGCGCAGGGCGCTGTGTTCCGCGCGACGGTGGCGCACGCGCTCGCGCACCTCATGGCGGGCGCTCCACGTCAGCCGGTCGGCACGCTCAAGCCGTTGCAACTGGTGCTGGTCGGCCTGATCGAGGACGCCCGCGTGGAAGCGCTGGCGCTGCGGCGTTTTCCCGGCCTGCGCCGGCTCTGGGCGCCGTTTCACGTGGCGCCGCCGGAGGGCGGCACCATCCCCGCCCTGCTCGCCCGCCTTGCCCGCGCTCTGTTCGACCCGGATTACCAGGACAGCCACGGCTTCGTCGCCAAGGGCCGCGCGCTGATGGCTGCGGCGGCTCCGTTCGACCCGGCCGCCAGCCGCCGCATCGGCGGGCTGCTTGGCAACGACCTGGGGCAGATGCGGCTACAGTTCAACGCCCGCACCCACGTGATCGAGCCGGCGTACCGCGACGACGGGCTGGGCCTGTGGGATTTCGGTGAGCGGGCGGAGACCCCGCCCGAGTTGCTCGACCTGATGGTGGAGGCCGCGCGGCTGCGGCAGGAGGCCGGCGAAGGCGGCGCCGACACGGCGGGAACCGGAGCCGACACCGCACGTGCCCGGCCGGCCGCCGCGGCCCACGCCGACGGCACGGTGCTCGCCCGCTACCCGGAATGGGACAGGGCGCAGGGTGTGGAGCGGCCGGAGTGGACCTGTGTGCGCGACGTACCCGCCCGGCTCGGCGACGCGCGCCAGGTGGCAACGGCGCTCGATGCGGCGCCCGATCTGCGTCGGCGCATCGACCGGCTGGTGCGCGCCGCCCGCCCCGGCCGACCGCGGCGGCTGAAGCGCCAGCCGGACGGCATGGAACTGGACATGGACGCGGTGCTTGACGCCGAGGTGGCGCGGGCGGCCGGCGAGTTGCCCGGCGAGCACGTGTATCGCGGCTCCGCGCTGTGCAACCGCGATCTGGCGACAGTGGTCCTGGTGGATGTCTCGGCCTCCACCGGCGACGGCGGCGTGCTGGAGACCGAGCGGGTGGCCGTGGCGCTGCTGGCCGAGGCGATGGCGCGGCTCGGCGACCCGTTCGCGCTCATGGCCTTCGCCTCCGACGGGCGCGAGCAGGTGCGGCTGACCCGCATCAAGGATTTTGCCGAGCCGTTCGCGGTGGCGACCCAGGCGAGGCTGGCCGGGCTGACACCGGGGCTGTCCACGCGGCTGGGCGCGGCGCTGCGCCATGCGGGCGCGGACCTCGCCGGTGTGCGCAGCTATCGTCGCCTGGTGCTGGTGCTGACCGATGGCGAGCCGTCCGACATCGACGTGCCGGACCCTGCCGACCTCGTGGAGGACAGCCGCCGCGCCGTGCTGGGGTTGCGCGCACGCGGCATCGACGCCTTCGCCGTGGTATTGGGCACGGCGGGTGCGGACACCGCCGCCCGCATGTTCGGGCGCTCCGGCCATGTCGCGTTGCGGCGGCTGGAGGACCTGCCGGCGCGACTATCCGACTTGTATTTCCGGCTCACGCGACGCTGACGCCTATGTGTCCGGCGCCATCGCGAGGAACGTCCCCAACCCGCCCGAAGCCGCGCGGGAACGCGCTGCCCGCCGGTCCGATGGCGTGGAGCATCCGGATCATGCGTCCTCGCCCTCGGCGACGATCGTGGTTCCGACACGACGTTCGGTGACCATGTTGCCGAGATGCGCGAGATAATCTTCCGCCCGCGCTTCGAGCGCGACGAGCAAACACTCACCGGCGAAGCGGACCCGCCAATGCAGGTTTCCCGCGTGGTAGCCAATTTCCATTGCGTCCGCGATCGACCGTGGCGACAGCCGCAGCCAGCGTTCGGTGTTCACGCGCACGACAATCGCGCGCTCGGCCTCCAGCAACAGCACGGCGCCGTCGAACAACGCTTGATCGCACGGCAGCGACATGGCGAGTTGCTGACCGCCGCGCGTCCTTACGCGCATCCGCCTACGGCTGATATCGCCGTGGGCGAGCGGCAGCACATCCACCGCGCCGCGATGTTCGAGATCGTGCAGCGGTTCCGCAAGATGCGTCTCAAGGCGGCTGCCAAGAACACGTTCGATCCGCAGCATTCCGCCCCCCCTGTGATCCGAACGGCGCACATTGCCCCGGCCGCGCGCACGGCCGGGGCTACGCGGTTCAGCGGTGGCGGGTGGTCTCGTTGGGAATGCCGTCGATCGGGCATTCCTCCGTCCCCACGGTCGGGCGCGTGAAGGACTCAACCATCTCGCGCGCCGCCTCGGGGTCGGAAATCCACTTGGCATAGAAGTCGTACGGGCACGCGGCGACGCCCTTGTCGCCCTCGCCGGAGTTGATCTTTCCGGTATATCCGCGATGCAGCAGCTTGAACAAATGGTTCTCCGACTGCCCGGTGCGGCGGAAGTCGCGGATCAACGACTTCGAAAGGGCGGCGTACTGCACCCCGTATTCCTCCTCGCCGCATTCGCCGAGGGTGCGGCCATCGAAGCCGATGATCGCCGAGTGGCCGAAATACGAATATACGCCATCGAAGCCGGCCGCGTTGGCGACGGCCACGTAGGTGTTGTTGGCAAAGGCCATCGCCTTGGAGATCAGAATCTGCTGCTCCTTGGCGGGATACATGTAGCCCTGGCAACGAACGATCAGCTCAGCGCCGCGCATCGCGCAGTCGCGCCAGATCTCGGGATAGTTGCCGTCGTCGCAGATGATCAGGCTGACCTTCAGGCCCTTCGGGCCTTCCGAAACGTAGGTGCAGTTGCCGGGATACCAGCCCTCGATGGGCACCCAGGGCATGATCTTGCGGTACTTCTGAACGATCTCGCCCTTGTCGTTCATCAGGATCAGCGTGTTGTACGGCGCCTTGTGCGGATGCTCCTCGTGCCGCTCGCCGGTCAGCGAGAACACGCCCCACACCTTCGCCTTGCGGCACGCCTCGGCGAAGATCTCGGTCTCCTCCCCCGGAACGCTCGATGCCGTGGCATACATCTCGGCGCTGTCGTACATGATCCCGTGCGTCGAGTATTCCGGGAAGATCACCAGATCCATGCCGGGCAGGCCGGCCTTCATGCCGACCAGCATCTCACCGATCTTGCGGGCATTCGCGAGAACCTCCTCGCGCGTGTGCAGACGCGGCATTTTGTAGTTGACGACCGCCACTCCGACGGTGTCGTTGCTGCTGCTGATATCGCCGTGTATCATTGGTTTCTCCTGCTTTTGCTTATGCGCCGCCCGTCGGTCAGACGGCCATGTGCCGGTGGACAATCTCGTCGGTCAATCCGGCGATTGCGCCCGAGGCGACGACGCGCCCCTTCTCCATCATCACGAAGGCATCCGCGGCGCGGCGCGCGAAGCTCACGTTCTGCTCGACGAGGATCACCGTGATGCCGATCTCCTTGTTCAGACGCAGGATCAGCGCCTCGATCTCCTCGACGATGTTGGGCTGGATGCCCTCGGTCGGCTCGTCGAGCAACAACACCTTCGGTTCCGCGGCAAGCGCGCGCGCGATCGCCAGTTGCTGCTGCTGGCCGCCAGATAGAACGCCGCCCGGCCGATCGAGATTCCGCGCCAGATACGGGAAGAGTTGCGGCACGATATCCGGGATGGCGCGCTTGCCGTCGCGGCGCGCGAAGGCGCCCATCAGGATGTTTTCGCGGATCGTGAAATCGGGAATGATCTCGCGGCCCTGCGGCACGTAGGCGATGCCGAGTCGGGCGCGGCGGAATGCCGGTTCCGCCGAAACGTCGATGCCCTGCAACTCGATCCGGCCGACCATGCGATCGATGAGGCCCATGATGGTCTTGAGCAGCGTGGTCTTGCCAACGCCGTTGCGGCCGAGCACGGCGGCGATGGCTCGGTCGGCCACCGCCATCGTCACGCCATGCAGCGCATGGCTGCGGCCGTAGAAGCTGTCCACATCGCGCAGGGCCAGCATTCAGACCGCCTCCGCCGCGATGCCGTGCGAACCGAGATAGGCGCGGCGCACGGCCTCGTTCCCCTCGATCGAGGCGATATCGCCTTCCGCCAGCACCTTGCCAAGATGCATCACCGTGATTTGCTCCGCGATCTCGCGCACGAACGCCATGTCGTGCTCGACGACGAGGATGGTGTGCTGTCCGCGCAACCCCTTGATGATCTCCGCCGTCTTATGGGTCTCGGCCTGGGTCATTCCCGCGGTCGGTTCGTCGAGCAGCAGCACTTTTGGATCCTGCACGATCAACATCCCGAGTTCGAGCCACTGGGTTTGGCCATGACTGAGATTGGCCGCCTGCGTTTCGGCGACATCGGCCAGCCCGGTCAGCTCCAGCACCTCGTCGATGCGGGCGCGGCGCGCGCGCGGGATGCCGATGCCGAGATTGGCGCGCACCCGCGGGTCGGCGCAGCTTGCCACATCGAGGTTGCCGCGCACGGTGAAGTCTCGGAATACGCTCGGGATCTGGAATTTTCTTCCGACGCCCGCGCGGGCAATGCGGTGCGGGCTCCAGTTGGTGATATCCCGCTCGAACAAGTACACCCGCCCTTCGGTGCTGCGGGTCTTGCCGGAGATCAGGTCCATCAGCGTGGTCTTGCCGGCACCGTTGGCGCCGAGCAAAACGCGCAGTTCGCCCTGGTTGACCAGCATCGAGACGCCATCGACCGCCTTCACGCCGACGAACGAGACACCGATACCATCGATGGTCAAGGCGACGGTCATGGCGCGCGGCTCCCCGCTTCCTCGACGGTCACGATGGGCGCGCGCTGTCCGCGCCGGGCAAAGCGTTCGGCAACCGCGTCCGCGATGTCCTGCCCGAACCCCGCAAGCCCGCGCGGCAGGAACAGGACCACCAGCACGAACACGAGGCCGATGATCGCTTTCCACGCCTCCACGAAGGTCGCCGTCTCGCTGACCGTCGCCGCCACCACGTTGATCAGGATGGCGCCGATACAGGCGCCGAGAAGTGACGAGCGCCCGCCAAGAGCAGCCCACACCACCATCGTGATCGAGAAGCTGAGGTCCATGAACGTGGGTGAAGCGAACTCGGCGACGATCACGTAAAGCATACCGGCGACACCGGAGATCGCGGCCGAGACGGTAAAGAAGAACACCTGATACACCGGCACATCGAAGCCGAGGTAGCGTGCGCGGCTCTGGTCGTCGCGGATCGCTTGCAGGATCAGCCCCGCCCGCGTCTCCACCAGCAGACGGCCGCCAATCAACGCCAACGCCAGAATTCCGGCAACGAGGTAATATGTCGCGCGCGAATACGGGTCGAACTCGAAGCCCGCGATCTGGAACGTACCGAGATCGGTGAGGCCGTTGAAGCCGTTGGTGAGCGGCTGCGCATCGATCACCACAAGACGCACCAGCAGCACGAGGGCGAGGGTGATAACAGA
>JAKBCB010000123.1 GCA_021808185.1 Pseudomonadota bacterium | reverse complement strand
TGTCGAGCGTATGGGACATTTCCGGGAGCTTCGTGACTGCCTGACAACGGAGCCGAAACATACTTGCTGACCGATACAGGTGCAAATTTGCCGCGACGTGCTCTCGAAGAGGCTTGCATTGCCGGACGCAAGGGTTATGCGTTGCCGGGATCAGTATTATCGAATTGTTTATTACGATTTGACGTTTATTTGACAATCATTTGTCGATTTTTGTGCCGCATGCGGCATTTTTGCGCTATCGGTGGCGCGACTTCAGCCAAGGACTCGCGCCCATGCGGCAGACATTGATCACAGGTGCCGCCGGCATGGTCGGTTCCCACCTCCTCGAACGGCTCGACGCCGCGGCGCCGGGGGCGGCGCTGGGCACCTATTTCCGCCCCACCGTGCGCATGGAGGACTTGGCCGGCCGCTTCCTGCTGGCCGAACTCGATGTCTGCGACCGCTGGGCGGTCGAATACATGATCGCGCGCGAGCGTCCGTCCACGATCTACCATCTCGCCGCGCAAAGCCTGCCCACCGTCTCCTGGACCGATCCGTGGGAGACGCTGCGCACCAACGTCGAAGGTACCATCAACGTGTTCGAGGCGGTGCGCGCGGCGCGCGCGAACGGCGCGCCCGGCTACGACCCGATGGTGGTGGTCGCCTGTTCCTCGGCCCAGTACGGCGCAAGCCTGACGGCGGAGAACGTGCCGATCGCGGAGGACGTGCCGCCGCTGCCGCTGCACCCGTACGGCGTCAGCAAGGTTGCGCAGGATCTGCTGGCGTTCCAGTACTGGCGCAACGAGCGCATCCGCTGCATCCGGGCGCGCATTTTCAACACCACCGGCCCGCGCAAGCGCGCCGACGTGGTCTCGGACTTCGCCGCCCGGGTGGCCCGCATCGCCCGCCATGGCGGGGCGCTGCGCGTGGGCAATCTGCAGACGCGGCGGGCGATCCTGGACGTGCGCGACCTGGTTTCCGCGCTGATCCTGCTGGCCGAGCGCGGCGAGCCGGGCGAGGCGTACAACATCTGCGCCGACCGCGCCTGGCGCATCGGCGAGCTGATCCCGTTGTTCGAACAGCTCGCCGGCATGCGTCTTACGGTGGAATCCGACCCGGCGCTGTTCCGTCCGTCCGACGAACCCGTCATTCTGGGGCGCAACACCAAGCTGAAGGAGCGCACCGGGTGGCAGCCGACCGTGGAACTCGTGGACACGCTGCGCGCCGTGCTGGCGTACGAGATGGCGCACCCCAGCCCGTAACCCCGGCCGAGGCCGTCGCCGCGCTGCATCGCTATCGCTTCGTGCTGCCGCTGTGCCGCGGCCGGGTGGTGGCCGATGCCGCCGGCGCGGAGCCGGAGGGTGCCGCGCTGCTGGCGGCCGAGGCGGCGACGCTGCTGGCGGTGGGGCAGGGCGGGCAGGCGGAGGTGGTGCTCTCGCTGGTGCCGCTGCGGGCGCAGGAGCTGGCGGGCGCGCTGCCCACGCTGCGCCGCAGGCTGGCGCCGGACGGCATCCTGGCGGTCGCCATCGCCGACGAGGACGCGCCGGCGCGTGCCGCCCTGCTGGCGGGCTTCCGCCATGTGGCCTGCTTCCGCCAGCGCGCGCTTGCCGGCACCGTCGTCGCGGGCGAGCGGTTTGCCGGCGCGCGGATGCTGGCGCTGGCCGACCCGGTGGCGGCGGGGGCGCGGTTCGTCACGCTGTTCCTCGCCTGCGAGGCCGAATTGCCGCCGCTGGCCTCGTTGCTGTTCGAGGCCGAGCCGCCTGCGCTGCTGACCGGCGCGAAGCTGGCCCCGGCGCGCGCCGCCCCGCCCGCGCTGCCCGACTTCGCGGACGTGCCGCCGGCCTCGCCCGACCTGCTGGAACTGCGCCGTCGCGCCGTCTCGCTGGTCGAGCGGCTGATCGAGGTGGACGAGCGCGCCTTCGAGGCGCAGGCCGACAACAGCCGCCTGCGCGGGCTGATCGCGCGGCAGCAGGCCGATGGCGGCGGCGCCGGCCCCGGCGCGTTCGACATCCCGCGCACGCTGCAATCCTGGCCGGTCGCCGACCATCCGGACCGGCCGCGCGAGGAGCTGACCTATTACGAACACCGCGCCGACGACGACGCCATCGACGCCGGCCGGCGCGGCGAGGCGTTCCTGCGCGAATTCGGCCTGCTGACCGGCCAGCCGGACCCCGAGGCGGCGCTGGCCGCGATCAACGCCTCGCCCCGGGTGCTGATGCTCGGGGACGACGCGCCCGATGCCAGCATCATCATCCCCGTGCACGGCCAGATCGCCTACACGCTGAACTGCCTGGACAGCCTGTTCGCCCAGGCCAGCCGGTACAGCGCCGAGATCATCGTCATCGACGACCGCTCGCCGGACGAAACCCCGGCGCTGCTGCCGCGCGTGGCCACCATCCGCTATCATCGCAACACCGAGAATCTCGGCTTCGTGCGGAGTTGCAACGCCGCGGCGCGCCTGGCGCGCGGCCGGTTCGTGGTGCTGCTCAACAACGACACCCGCGTGCTGCCGGGCTGGCTCGATGCGCTGCTCGACAGCTTCGCGCTGTTTCCCAAGGCGGGGCTGGTCGGATCGAAGCTGCTGTATCCGGACGGCACGTTGCAGGAAGCCGGCGGCATCGTCTGGCGCGACGGCTCGGCCTGGAATTACGGCCGCAACGACGACCCGAACCGGCCGAACTACACACACGCACGGCAGGCCGATTACATCTCCGGCGCCTCCATCGCGGTGCCGGCCGAGCTGTGGGCGGATCTCGGCGGGTTCGACGAGATGTTCGCGCCCGCCTATTGCGAGGATTCCGACCTCGCCTCGCGCGTGCGCGCGCACGGTCGGGAGGTGTGGTACCAGGCACAATCGCGGGTGATCCACTACGAGGGCCGCACCTCCGGCACCGACACGGCGACGGGCATCAAGGCGTATCAGGAGATCAACAGCCGCAAGCTGTATCTGCGCTGGCGCCGGACGCTGCTGACGCACCGCGCGAACGGCGAGGCGCCGTATTTCGAGCGCGAGCGAGATGTCCACGCGCGTGCCCTGGTGGTGGACGCGACCACGCCGACGCCCAGGCAGGACGCCGGTTCCGTCACCACGACGCAGACGCTGCGGCTGTTCCAGGATCTCGGCTACAAGGTCTATTACGCGCCGCAGGACAATTTCCTGTTCGACCCGGCGCATACGCCGGAGTTGCTGCGCCTGGGCGTCGAATGCGCGTATGCGCCGTACGACGGACCGCTCGATGCCTATCTGCGCGGCCACGGCCCGTTGATGGACGTGGTGCTGGTCTATCGCATGCCGGTGTTGGAGGCGACGCTCGACGAATTGCGCCGCCACGCGCCGCGGGTGCCGGTGCTGTTCCATGCGATGGATCTGCATTTCCTGCGCATGGAACGCCAGGCCGAACTCGACGGCACCGAGGCATCGCGCACCGCCGCGGCACGCATGAAGGCGCGCGAGCTGGAGCTGATCGGCCGCGTCGATTGCACCATCACGCACTCGACGTTCGAGCGCGACCTGATCGCGCGCGCGGTGCCGGAGGCGCCGGTGGTGGTGTGGCCGTTCATGTACGAGTTCCATGGTACCGAGATCGGTTTCGCGGACCGCCGCGACATCGTCTTTCTCGGCGGCTACAAGCATCCGCCCAACATCGACGCGGTGCTGTTCTTCGCGCGCGAGGTGCTGCCGCTGATCCATGCCGAGGCACCGGACGTGCGCTTCATCGTCGCCGGCGCCAATCCGGGGCCGGAGCTGCGCGCGCTGGAATCCGAACACGTCGTCGTCACCGGGATGATCGACGATCTGCGCGACGTGTTCGACCGCACCCGCGTCTTCGTCTGCCCGCTGCGCTTCGGCGCGGGCACCAAGGGCAAGGTCTCGACCGCCATGGCCTACGGCCTGCCGGTGGTCTCCACCGCCTGCGGGGCGGAGGGCATGGAGCTGGTCGAGGGCGAGGATGTGCTGATCGCCGACGCACCGGCCGCCCTTGCCGCCGCCTGCCTGCGGGTCTATCGCGACCCGGCGCTGTGGGCGCGCATGTCCGGGGCCGGGCAGAAGCTGGTGCGGGAAAAGCATTCGCTGGAGGTGGGGCGCCGCATGTTGGCCGAGGCGATCGAGGCGGGGTTGCGGCACAAGCTGGGTGTCGCATGAACGGGCCATCCTGGACTCGACGATCTCTCACGATAAAGGTGCACTGTGCCGCGGCTTTCGCTCCCTGACCTGCTGGCGAACTTCGAAAGCCTCGGGAACAACTGCGAGTTCGGCATCGTCCAGCGCGCGGCGGACTACGATCCGCCGGGGCTGTTCCGCAATGCCGGATTTCTGCGCACCGAGCAGATGATCCACGCCATCGAGGCGTCGTTCGAGGGCATGTTCGACGAAGGCCGCTACGTGTTTTCCCGGCCAGCCGGGTGGCCGGATTGCGCCCTGGATTGCCGCGTGTTCGGCTTTCAGTTCCACACCGGAATCCCGAACACGGAGACCGATGAGCGCGTGTTCGCCAATGCCATCGGGCTGTTCCGGTTTCTGAAGCGGAAAATCCTGGAGGACTTGCAGGACGCACAGAAGATCTTCGTCTATCGGCACAACGAGGCGGCGCAGACATCCGACTACCTGGCCGAGCAACTCCTGGCGGCGCTGCGCCGGCACGCGCCGAACTGGCTGCTGCTGGTGCGCGAGGATACCCGCCCGGAGCGGCGCTTTGCCTGGGCCGAGGCAGGCGCGGGCGGCCTGATCCGCGCCGGCATCTCGCGGCTGTCGAAGGAGAACCCGCCTTACGTGGACTTCGCCGCGTGGGAGAAGATCGCGCGGCTGGCCTGGGCGATGAAGGCGGGGCCGGCGGCCGGCGGCGAGGCCCAAGCCACGCTGCCCGAGGCTGTCGCGACGGACGGTGCCATCCTGCATCGGCTGCCGGCGCAGGCCGAGATGGCCAGTCGCACGCTGCACGCGATGCAATGCGACGGCCTCGCCCCCGGTTCGCGCTACTCGGCCGAAGCCGAGATATATGTGCCGAGCGGCTTTGCCGGCTCGTCCGTGGATCTGACGATGCTCGGCTATGCGAGCGAGGCATTCCGGGCGGCCGATCTGAGCCTGCGCGATCGCTGGCAGCGCATCGCGGTCTCGGCGCTGGTGCCGCAGGCGGCCGACCGGGCGGCCCCGGTGCTCTGCGCCACCTACCAGGGGGCGGAGGGGATGTGGCTCGCCTCGCGCGCGTGGAAACTGCGCGGCGGTGGCCTCCGGCGCACGTACCGCTCGGTGACATGCGATGAGTTGCTGGCGGTGTCGCCATCCGCGCGCATCGTCGAACGCAGCGCCGACATCGACCTGGAACTCGCGCCGATCCGGTTCGGCCAGACCACGCCGCCCGACTTCGCGATCACGGAGTACCCGCCGGGCGGATGGGAGCCGGGGCGCATCGTCGCGCGCGAGCAGAAGACGCTGGAGATCGAGGACGCGGTGATCCATGGCGAGCAGGGCCTCGTCACCGTGGGCGAATACCTGCTGAAGGAAACGCTGCGTCTGGTCTCGCTCGAAGACTACAAGGTTGCGTTCGAGGCGAACGAGATGGTCAGCCTGGAGACCTCCGAGCCGCGCGCGCGCGTGGGTTTCGGCTCGTATCTGTTCTGCGGCTATCCGGGAAACCGCAACTACGCGCACTGGATGGTGGATATCCTGCCGGCCGCCTGCGCGCCGTTCGTCGATCAGGTCTCGACACTGTTATGGCCGAAGCCGCGGCATGAGTGGCAGGAACGATCGCTGGCACTGCTGAACGAGCGGCACCGGTCGGTGTTCCTGGAACACATGGCGCCGGTGCGCTGCGACAAGCTGCGCATCAGCCCGCTCGGCGTCATCGACTCCGGCCATTTCCCGCATCCGGACCGGATGACGCTGGTCGCGCGGTTGAAGGAACTGGTGGGTTTCGACCCGGCCGCACGACGCAGGCTCTATGTCAGCCGCCGGGACTCCGGCGCGCGGCGGCTGCTGAACGAGGATGCCGTCATCGCGGTGATGGAAGATCTCGGCTTCGACATCCTGACGCTGACGGGCATGCCGGTCGAGCGGCAGATCCGCTGTTTCGCCGAGGCGAGTTGCGTGGTCGGCGCGCACGGCGCGGGTCTCGCCAACGTCATGTTCTGCCCGCCCGGCGCCGCCTTCTGCGAATTGCTGATGGACAATTACGTGCAATGGTCGATGCGGCGGCTGGCGAGCGTGGTACCCCTGCGCTACGGCTGCGTGCTCGGCCGTGAGCAGGGGGCGGCGCCCGGACAGCACCAGAAAACGTGGTCGATCGATGTCGCCGCCGTGGAGCGGGCCGTCCACGCGGCGCTTGGCGTGGGCTGACGGCGGCGGCCTACCCCGCCTTCATCCGCCGCACGATCGAGGTGGTGGAGTGCCCTGCCTCCAGGTCGATCAGCTTCACCTCGCCGCCGGCTTCGCGCACGATGTCGCCGCCCACCACCTGTTCGATGGTGTAGTCCGCGCCCTTCAACAACAGGTCGGGCATCAGCGCGCGGATCAGCTGCTCGGGCGTGTCCTCCTCGAACAGCACCACCAGATCCACCGCCCCGATCGCCGCCATCACCGTCGCGCGCGCCATTTCCTGTTGCAGCGGGCGTTCCGGCCCCTTCAGGCGCTTGACCGAGGCATCGCTGTTCAGGCCCACGATCAGCCGGTCGCAGGCGGCGCGGGCCTTTTGCAGCAGGCGCACATGGCCCGGATGCACCAGGTCGAAGCAGCCATTGGTGAAGCCCACGCGCAGCCCACCGGCGCGCCATGCCTCGCGCAGCGAGCGGGCGTCATCGACTTCCAGGATCTTGTCGTCCAGCGCCAGAAGCTCCCGCCGGTGCAGGCCGGCGGCGAGTTCGCCGTGGCTGACCGTGGCGGTGCCGGGCTTGCCCACGGAAATCCCGGCCGCGACATTGGCCAGCATCGCCGCCTGTGCCATTTCCGCGCCGCAGGCGAGGCCGATGGCGAACGCCGCGATCAGCGTGTCGCCGGCGCCGGACACGTCGGCCACCGCTTGCGCCCGCGTCGGCACATGGATCGGCGCGGCACCGCGCCGCACGAGAGTCAAACCCTTGGCCGAGCGCGTGACCAGCACCGCGCCGGCATCCGCCTGCGCCAGCGCCGCCTCGCCCGCCAGCACCGCGCCCGCGTCGTCGTCGCAGCTCACCCCGCCGGCGCGCGCGGCTTCCTGCTCGTTCGGGGTCAGCACGTCCACGCCGCGATAGGCGGTGAAATCCGCCCGCTTGGGGTCGGCGATCACCGCCTTGCCGGCGGCGCGGGCCAGCGCGATGACGCGCGCCAGCACCCGGTCGGTCAGCACGCCCTTGGCGTAGTCCGACAGCACCACCACGTCCGCGCGCCGCAGCGCCGCCTCGAACTCGGCGACGAGGCGGGCTTCGGTCGCCTCGTCGATGGCGCCGGTTTCCTCCTCGTCCAGCCGCAGCAACTGGTGCCCGCCGCTGACGAAACGGGTCTTCACCGTGGTTGGCCGGTTGGGCGTGGCGACGAGGCAGGGGGAAATCTCCGGGGTCGCGGCCAGCGCGCGGCCGATCTCGGCCCCCGCGTCGTCCATGCCGACCACGCCCGCGATCAGCGCCCGCGCGCCCAGGGCCGCCACGTTCTGCGCCACGTTGGCCGCCCCGCCCAGCACCGCCCGGCGCTTGCGCGCGCGCAGCACCGGGATCGGCGCCTCCGGCGAAATGCGGCGCACATCGCCGTGCACGTAGCGGTCGAGCATGATGTCGCCCAGCACCAGCACGGTGCAGCCGGCGAACAGTGGCAAAAGGCCGGCGAGCGCGCCGTCGGCCACGGAATTCTGCGAAATCTCGGTCACGGCGGCATCCTGCGGTCGGGCATGGGCGTTTGCTTATAGGTGGGCGGTCGCTATTCCGCGAGCTTGATGCGATCTTGACGCAGATCAAGGCGATGGCGGCCGGCACACAGCAGCCTGCCGGCATGAACATCGGCGCCCTGATCGAGAAATACGACACGCGGGTTCCCCGCTACACCAGCTATCCGACCGCGCCGCATTTCGGCCCCGCGGTGGATGGCGCCGCGTATGCGGGCTGGCTCGCGGCATTGCCGGCCGAGGCGCCGGTGTCGCTGTATCTGCATGTCCCGTTCTGCGCCCAGCTTTGCTGGTATTGCGGCTGCCACACCACGGCGGTCACGCGGCGCGAGCCGATGGACAGCTATGCCGACACGCTGCTGGCCGAGATCGACCTCGTCGCCGCCGCGATCGGGCGGCGGCTGCCGGTCTCGCATGTCCACTGGGGTGGCGGCACACCGCACGCGTTGCCGCCGGATCGGCTGGTGCAGATCATGGGCCGTCTGCGCGAGGCCTTCGCGCTGGCGCCCGATGCCGAGATCGCCGTCGAGATGGACCCGCGTACCGCCGGACCGGAGGTGATCGCGGCGCTGGCCGCCATGGGCGTCACCCGCGCCTCGCTTGGCGTGCAGGACTTCGATCCGGTGGTGCAGAAGGCGGTCAACCGGGTGCAAAGCTGGCAGGAAACCGCCGCCTGCGCCGTCCGGCTGCGCGGCATGGGCATCCGCTCGCTCAATCTCGACCTGATGTACGGCCTGCCGTTCCAGACCGAGGCGGGTGTGCGGCGCACGGTGGAGCAGGCGCTCGACCTCGATCCGGACCGGGTGGCGGTGTTCGGCTACGCGCATGTGCCGTGGATGAAGAAGCACCAGACGCTGATCCCGGAGGCGGCGCTGCCGGATCTGGCCGAACGCTGGCGCCAGCAGATGGCGGCCGAGGCGGCGATCGTCGCGCGCGGCTTCGTCCCCGTCGGGCTCGACCACTACGCCAAGCCGGACGACTCGCTCGCCGTCGCGGCGCGCGAGCACGCCATGCACCGCAATTTCCAGGGCTACACCACGGACACGGCGGCCACCCTGATCGGCCTCGGTGCCTCCTCGATCGGCTCGCTGCCGCAGGGCTACGCGCAGAACGCGGCGGCGCTGCCGGACTGGCGGGACCGGGTGCGCGCGGGCCGGCTGCCCACCATTCGCGGCTTCGCCACCGCCCCGGACGACCGGCTGCGCCGGGACGTGATCGAGCAGTTGATGTGCCAGGGCGAG